>JAFRNY010000077.1 GCA_017429945.1 Bacteroidaceae bacterium | reverse complement strand
GAAAATTGAAAATTGAAAATTGAAAGTTGAAAGTTGAAAATTGAAAGTTGAAAGTTGAAAATTGAAAGTTCAAAAGTAATATATGGAAAAAAACACTAATAGTCAGATACAAACCACTCACCTCCCTCAGAGGGAGGGGTCGGGGGAGAGTCCTGATTTCAACAAAGGCGACGGACTCGTGCCAGCCATCATCCAAGACGCCGACACGCGCCAAGTGCTCATGCTCGGATACATGAACCGCGAAGCCTACGACAAGACACTTGCCGAAGGCCGCGTCACATTCTTCTCGCGCTCGCGCCAATGCCTCTGGACCAAGGGCGAGACGAGCGGCAACTATCTCGACGTCGTAAGCATAAAAGCCGACTGCGACGCCGACACGCTGCTCATTCGCGTACACCCCGCAGGCCCCGTCTGCCACACCGGAACCGACACCTGCTGGGGCGAGCGCAACGAAGCACCCGACCACGCCGCACAGCACCACTCCGACCGCGCCTCCAATCCTCTACTCTTCCTCACCGAGCTGCAGGACTTCATCGAAGAGCGCCACCGCCAGATGCCCGAAGGATCATACACCACAAGCCTCTTCCGCGACGGCCTCAACCGCATGGCACAGAAAGTAGGCGAAGAGGCTCTCGAGCTCGTCATCGAAGCCTGCAACGGCACCGACGAGCGCCTCATCTACGAAGGCTCCGATATGTTCTACCACCTCATCGTGCTCCTCACCAGCAAAGGCCTGCGCATCGAACAGCTCGCCGCCGAACTCCAAAACAGACATAACCCAGGATGGAAAAAACATTAGTAATCAACTACCGCGAAGTTGACATCTGCCGCGACGACAGCACCGTGCTCTACAACGTCAACTTCGACGTCGCACAAGGCGAATTCGTCTATCTCACAGGCGTAGTAGGCAGCGGCAAGTCGTCGCTGCTCAAGACCATCTACGGCGAGCTCGACATCGCCGGCGGCACAGCCGAAGTCTTAGGCTACAACATGCGAAGCATAAAGCGGCGGCACATACCAGCACTAAGGCGGCAGCTCGGCATAGTATTCCAGGACTTCCGACTGCTCACCGACCGCAACGTGCGGCGCAACCTCGACTTCGTGCTCCGCTCCACAGGCTGGAAGAGCCGCACCGAGCGCGCCGAGCGCATCCGCCAGGTGCTCGAGACCGTAGGCCTGGCCGACAAGCAGGAGGCCATGCCCTACGAACTGTCGGGAGGCGAGCAGCAGCGCGTATGCATAGCACGTGCCATCCTCAACCGACCGCTCCTCATCCTGGCCGACGAAGCCACGGGCAACCAAGACGCTGAATCGGGCGTGCAGACGGCGCGCATTCTCTACGAGCTGGCGCAGCAAGGCACCACCGTAGTCTTCGCCACACACAACAACGCGCTCATAGAGCAGTTCCCCGGTCGCGTCTTCGAATGCCGAGGCAATCAGCTCATCAGCCACCAGGGGCCAATCACTACCGCAGGGGCTGATGCTACCACTACCGCCGATTCCTCGGCTACCGCTACAGCGGGGGCTGCAGTCGGCGGTTTCCCCGCCGACACTCCCGCCGACTCCCCCGCCCCCGATTCCGCCCCCGGCGCTTCCCCCGCCGACGACATCCCCGTGGCCACCATCTCACATACATCACAAGAATAATAACCCACAACAAGAATACGACAAGACTATGAAAGTAATGAAATTCGGAGGCACGAGCGTAGGCTCGCCTCAACGGATGCAAGACGTCTCAAAGCTCATCACAGCCGACGGCGAGCCACGCTTCGTCGTCCTCTCCGCCATGAGCGGCACGACAAACACACTCGTAGAAATAGCCGACTACCTCTACAAGAAAAATCCCGAGGGCGCAAACACCGTCATCAACGCCCTCGAACAAAAATACCTGCAGCACCTTCAGGAGCTCTACACCACCGACGAGTGGCGCCAGCGCACCGAGGACTTCGTCAGAGACGTCTTCACCAGCCTGCGCGATATGACCAAGGGCCTCTTCACGTCATTCGAGGAAAAAGTAATCCTTGCCCAGGGCGAAATCCTCTCGACCAATATGGTCAACAACTATATGCAAGAACAGGGCATCAAAGCCGTGCTGCTCTCCGCACTCGATATCGTGCGCACCGACAAGAATGCCGAGCCCGACTTCAACTATATCCGCGAGAAGACGATCGCACAGCTCGAGGCCAACCCCGGCAATGACGTCTATATCACTCAAGGCTTCATCTGCCGCAACGCCTACGGCGAGATCGACAACCTCCTGCGCGGCGGCTCGGACTACACAGCATGCCTCATCGGAGCTGCCATACAGGCCGAAGAGATACAGATTTGGACGGACATCGATGGCATGCACAACAACGACCCGCGACTCGTCGAGGGCACAGAACCCGTGCGCCAGCTCTACTTCGAAGAGGCTGCCGAGCTAGCATATTTCGGAGCCAAGATTCTCCACCCCACATGCATCCAGCCAGCCAAATTCGCCGGTGTGCCCGTGCGCCTGCTCAACACCATGGACCCCTCGGCACCAGGCACCATCATCAACAATCGTATGCATCGTGGCACAATAAAAGCCGTGGCTGCCAAGTCGGGCATCACTTGCATTGCCATCCAAAGCTCACGCATGCTCCTCGCATCAGGCTTCCTCAGCAAGGTGTTTGAAATTTTCGAGACATACAAGACCAGTATCGACGTCATCACGACATCGGAGGTGGGAGTCAGCGTGACAATCGACAACACCACGAACCTCAGCCTGATTGTCGACGAGCTCAAGAAATACGGCACCGTGACCGTGGAGAGCAATATGTGCATCGTATGCGTCGTGGGCGACCTCTCGAGCAAGAACGTAGGCTTCGAGACCATCGCTACCGACGCTCTCAAGCAGATTCCCGTGCGCATGATCAGCTATGGCGGCTCGGCCCACAACATTTCATTCGTCGTTGCCGAGACCGACAAGCAGCGCACGCTGCAAGCCCTCCAGAAGACGCTCTTCGCCTACAACGACCACGTACGCCGCCCGTCATAACAGCCATAACTCGCCACACTACCGACTATGACTTTCAACACAACACAACTTAAAGGCATAGCAACGCCCGCCTACATCTACGACCGGGAGTTGCTTGCCCGCACTCTCGCGGCCATAAAAGCCGCTACTGCGACCAACGACAACTACATCGTACACTACGCCATCAAGGCCAACGACAACCCCGAAGTGCTCAGCATGATAGCCCGCGAGGGCCTGGGCGCCGACTGCGTCAGCGGCGGGGAGATTCGCGCAGCCCTCGACGCCGGCTTCCCCGCATCGAAGATAGCCTTCGCCGGAGTGGGCAAGGCCGACTGGGAGATTCGCCTGGCGCTGGAGGCCGGCATAGGAGCCTTCAACGTAGAGAGCCGCGAAGAGCTTGAGGTCATCAGCCAGCTCGCCGCCGACGCCGGCCGCGAAGCACGCGTAAGCCTGCGCATAAACCCCGACGTCAACGCCAGCACCCACGCTCACATCACCACGGGACGTGCCGAGAACAAATTCGGCATCGCCCACGAGCAGATGATCGCCACCATACGCCTCGCACAGCAGCTGCCCGGCATAGCCCTCACAGGCCTGCATTTCCATATAGGTTCGCAGCTGCTCGATATGGCCGACTTCCGCGCACTATGCCTGCGCATCAACGAGCTGCAAGAGCTGTTGGACGCCGAAGGCATCACGGTCGGCAACATAAACGTAGGAGGCGGATTGGGCATCGACTACGACAACCCCGACCTGCATCCCATAGCCGACTTCGAGGCCTACTTCGCCACCTTCCGCGACAACCTCAGCCTGCGCACAGGGCAGCTGCTCCACTTCGAGCTCGGCCGCGCCGTGGTAGCGCAGATGGGCAGCCTGCTCGCACGCGTGCTCTTCGTCAAGCACACCTCGACAAAGGACTTCGTAATCCTCGACGCTGGCATGACGGAGCTCATACGCCCCGCACTCTACGGAGCACTCCACAAGATCGAGAACCTCTCGGCTGCCGGGCGCGGCGATGCCGGTGAGCTGCGACGCTACGACGTCGTGGGACCGATATGCGAGTCGTCGGACGTCTTTGCAAAAGACTACAACCTACCGCCCACACAGCGCGGCGACCTCATCGTCCTGCGCTCAGCTGGCGCCTACGGGCAGACCATGGCTTCGACCTACAATCATCGGCCCCTGCCCAAGGCTTTCATGCTCTGAAGCACGCCTCTCCAACACAACAATAACCTCACTAAAGAAAACTCCTGAAATGCTATTAGTAAAAATATACATCCTCACGTTCCTGGCCATCTGGCTCGTAGCTATCATCGTAGCCTACGGCTATGGGAGGTTGGGACGTCGGATCAACAGCTTTCAGAAGTTTGCTTCGGTGGGGCAACAGCTGCCTCCGCTCACGGTAATCATCCCGGCCCACAACCAGGCCACGGCCCTGCGGCGCCACCTGCCAGCCATACTCGCGCAAGACTACGAACTGTTTGAAGTGATCGTCATCAACACGGGTTCTACCGACGACACCAAGGACGTCATCGAGCGCTTCGAGCTGCAGCACGCCAACCTCCACCACAGTTTCACGCCACTCTCGGCGCGCGATATCAGCCTCGACCGCCTCGCGCTAACGCTCGGCTTCCGAGCGGCCAACTACGAATGGGTTGTCATCACACACGCCGACTGCGAGCCCGCTTCGCCCAACTGGCTGACGCGCATCGGAGAGACTATCGTGGCACCACAATGCGGACCGCAGAGCAAGCGCCTCAAGGGCGAACCCGACATCGTAGTGGGGCAGGCCGTATATGCCGGCAGCCGCCATTCGTGGCTCGGACTGAAGTCCGACTTCTGGCGACTATGGACGGATTTCTCTGCCTACGACCACCTACTCACGGGCCATGCCGCCATAGGCGCCGACGGCTGCAACCTGGCCTACCGCAAGCAGTTCTTCCTCGAACATCAAGGCTTCTCGGACCACCACAACCTGGAACTCGGAGCCGAGGACCTGCTCGTCAACCACAACTCCAAGCCCGGCAACACCGCCCTCATGCTGACGCCCTCAGCCACCGTCGTTCAAGACCCTCTGCCCGACGAGCGCACGTGGAAGAAACAACGGCTCTTTGCATGTGAGACACGTCGCCACCGCCGCCACGCCCTGCTCTACAACAGCCGCGAACGCTTACGCCTGACTATGCCTTGGTTGCTCGCGGCCGTAATAGTGGCAGGAGTCATACTGCCGTTCGTCGTCGACCTGCAACTCGACACCACCACTCTCTATTTCGCCCTTGCGGCCATAGTGCTGATGGTCATCGTATATTTCGGAGTGAAAATCTCATCCTTCAACCGCACGGCCCGGGCCCTCGGCTATCGCCGCTACTACCTCTCATTCCTGGTCTTCGAACTACGAATGCCCCTGTGGCGACTCTCCGACACTATCGACCGCCGACGTGCATCGCGCAATGAGTT
>JAFRNY010000012.1 GCA_017429945.1 Bacteroidaceae bacterium | reverse complement strand
TGGCGGTGATGATCACGCCGCGCATGCCAGCTGCCTTGAGCACGCGCACCCACTGTTCGCAGTCGAGGCGCGTGGGGTTGAAGGCCGAGAGGGGCGCGTCGCCGTAGCCCCATTCGCGGTCCATGAAAGTGTTGGGGCCGAAGTGTATGAAGGCGTAAGTCTCCATCTGCTGCCAGGCCACCTGATGCTTGGTGGGCAGCGGTGCTACGGGCGCGGGCACCGTAGGCTGAGCGACGGCGGAGAGTGCCATGCAAAGGCCGAAACCGAAGGTGATAAGTCGTTTCATAAGCTGATTAGGTTGAGTTCGTGTGCAAATATACAACTTTTCTCGCAAACCGATGGCAAAGAACATAAAAAATGTGCCCCGCTTGCAAGGCGGGGCACATAGAGTTGGGTTTTATGATCTGGAATCAAATTATTTGGGCTGACCCCAGGCAGGAGCGTTCTTGTCGATCCACAGACGCTCGGTGCAGATAGCTGAGTTGTAGAGACCGTCGGAGGTGGGCGTCAGACCCTGCTCGGCATAAGCTGCAGAGCGGTTGGGGCCCATCTTGTCATCCTCGGTGATAGCACCGGTCGGGAAGCGACGAGGAATCTTCTCAGAGGGAACCTCAGCATAACGCGGACGAGCGCAGATGTTTGAGGTGTAGCTGGGATAGCCGGAGCGACGAGCGGTGACGTAAACCTCGTTAGGATAGAGTGTGAAGTGAACCATCTCCTGGAGGTAGATCTTCTCGAGCTTCTCCTGAGTCGTGCCTGTGAAAGCGTAGCTAGGAGTTGCAAGCATCGCGTCGATTTCGCCCTCCTGCAGGTCGATAGGCTTCTCGTTGGCATCGTAGGTGAAGCAGCCCTTGACGCTTTCGCGATAAGCAATCTTGTTCAGTTCAGAGAGCTTGTCGAACTCCTGTACGGAGAAGCGGAGACCCTTTTCGTAGTAGGTCTTGGCCTGAGCCTCGTTGCCCTCGAGCATTGCGAATTCTGCGAGATAGAGGTTGACCTCACCAGCGCCTAGATAAAGACCGTACCAAGGACGACCGTCCTCAGACCAATAGGCCTTCTGAGCTTCGCCGGGAAGCGTAGCGCCCTGGCACTGACCTGTAGCGGTGTAGCTGCGGCCGATGATCATCATCTGCTGGAGCGTGGAGTAAGCGGTGTAGACAGAGCCGTTCTTGCCGTCGGCATCGTAGATCTGAAGCTCGGTGGCTGACTTGCCATAGGTGCCGGGGAAGTACCACTTGTACTTGCCAGTGCCGTCGTTGTAGGCATTCCAATCATCGGTCATACCATAGTAGCGCACCCAAGGTTCGCCGAGGCCAGCCCATGAGTCGAAGTGCTTGACGCCGTTGTCGTCGGTCTTCACGTTGACGTTCTTGGCGATGAAGTCGGGCAGCTCAAGGCCTGCTTCGAGGTAAGCGTTGACGATAGTGGAGTTCCAGCTGTTCTTCTTGTAGAAGAAGCGTACGCGAGGATCCAGACCGCCGACCATGAAGTCGACGACATGCTTTGAAGCTACACAACCGTAGAACTCATTCTGCCAGTGGTAGACGAAGTCGTTGTTCTCGTTGGATTCTGTTGCCTTGTTGAACATTACGTCGTCGGCCAGGTCGTCGATATAGCCGCAAGCTGCGCTCTTGACGTTAGCTGCAATCTGCTTGGCCAGCGTGGGGTTGGCGTTGAGCAGACGAACGGCGATACGCAGTTTCAGTGAGTTGGCGAACTTGGCCCACTTCTTCATGTCGCCGCCAAAGACGACATCCTGAGTGTTGGCCATGGCAGCACCGGAGGCCGAGAAGTCTGCAATGCACTCGTCGAGGGTGGCGAGCCATTCGTTGAAGAGGTCTTCTACGCGGTCGAACTTAGGAGTGATAGTGCCGCCGTCGTAGGCGCCGGTGCAAGCCTCGTCGTAGGGTATTGAACCGTACATGTCAGTATCGAAGATAGCGCTGTAGATGGTCAGCACGCGGGCAGCTGCGAGGTAGGGCTTCTTAGTGAGAAGTTCATCACCCGTTACGCCTTCGAGAGCGTGCTCCATATCACGGACGTATTTTAGCGTCTGGAGGTACATGTAGCCCTGGTCACCTGTAGCGGTCAGAGTGATCAAGCCTTCACCGGCGCCGGCTGAGCCTTGTCCCCAACCAGCCCACTGATACTTCATCGGGGCGTTGTAGTAGTACTCCAGGTACCAATCGGGTTTGAAATTATTGACAGCCTCGGCAAACAGATAGCTGATGTTGGCTTCTGTCACGGCTGAGGGCGACTGGTTCATTTCAGCAAAATCATCGCGGCAACCAGTCAGGCAAATTGAGCTTAGCGCAAGAGCGGCTAAAAATAATCTATTGAATTTCATATTAGTCAGATTTTAGAAGGTTGCGTTAATGGTGAAGGTGTAGCTTGCGGTGTAGGGGCTTACAGAACGGATCATGAACTGCGAAGCAGCTGTACCGCGGAATGATTCGGGGTTGAAGTGGTTAGGCAGCGAGTTGAGCAGGTAGCCTAGGTTGCGGCCGGCAATGGTGAAGTTGAGGTTCTGGGCGCCAATCTTCGAAGCGTACTTGCGCGGCAGACGATAGCTCAGTGCCACTTCGCGCAGTGCGATGTAGTTGAGGTCGGTGAACCAACTGTCGGAGATTCCGTCGCCTACAGCAGCGCGGCCCCAAGAGTTGTTCCAGTAGTTCCATGAGGAAGCGTGCTGAGGATCGGCCAGACCACGTTCAACGAGCGATGCGTAGGTCTCGTTGCCGCCGCCGTTGGCAGAACCGATGACGTAAGTGTCGCCGTTGGGCAGAGGCATCTTATAGCCTGCGGGCATCATAGCGTCGGGGATGATACCATCGTCATACTGTTCGCCGTCCCAGATAGAGGTATAGGTGATACCACCGTGAGCAGCGCTGGTGCCTACGAGAGCGTCCTCGAGGAAGCCGTAAGCTGTGCCGTAGTGCGAACCGTAGATAGCCACCTTACCGCCGAAGCGTGCGTCGAGGGTAGCACGGAGGGTGAGGTCTTTCCAACGGAGCGAGGTGTTCAGAGAGCCGAGGAAGTCAGGCTGAATCTTACCAACGGTCTTCACGACGCCAGAGCGTGAGTAGTATACTGAGTGGCGGCCGGAGTAAGAGTCTGTCACAAGTATGGGCAGGCCCGTTTTTTCGTCGTAGTTAGGTGTAGCGTCGGACTTCAGCAGACCATATTCGCCACCGACCTCAGCAACAGATGCGATACGGTAGTTACCGTAGGCAGCCATACCAGTTAAGGTGATGAAGTCGGCCACGTTCTCGTGTAGGCTTACAATCTTTGAAGTGTTCTTCGTGTAGGTGAAGTTCAGATCCCACTGCCAGTCGCGTGTCTTGACGGGCGTTGTGTTGAGGGCGATTTCAATACCCTTGTTCTGGATGTTACCAGCGTTGATGTACTGGTAGGAGAGACCTGAGACGCCGGGAACTGAGATACGCATGATCTGATCCTTGGTGTTCTCCTTGTAGTATGTGAAGTCGAGCCCGATGCGGTTGTCGAGGAAGCGCCAGTCGAGACCGATTTCCCATGCGTTCTTGCGCTCGGGCTTCAGGTTCTGGTCGTAGGCGGTGTCGCTCAGACGGAGCGAGTAGGTCTGGCCTTGGCTTGTGGTTCCGTTGTAGAGGCTGTAGGCGCTGTTGATGAGGTAAGCATCGGTGTCGTTACCAACCTGTGCCCAAGAACCGCGAACCTTCATGAATGAGATCCAGTCGGGGAGCTTCTCGCGGAAGGTTTCTGAAATCAGCCATGAACCGCTTACGGAAGGATAGAAGTAGGAGTAAGTACCATGTGAGTCGGCGTAAACGAGCGATGACGACCAGTCGTTACGTCCTGTTACGTCGAGGTAAACCTGGTCGCGCCAGCTCAGAGAGAGCATGCCAGCGATGGAGTAGATGCTCTTCTCGCCTGAGATGTCGCCAGAGTATGATGGAGTGTTCTTTGAGTTGCCGATGAAGTACTGCCCAGGCACGACGAGACCGCCGTTGGTGTTCTCAGACATTGACTGTACGAAGTTGTGGTAGTATTCCATGCGGAGGAAGCCGCCGAGGTTGAAGCCTGCGCCGAGATCCTTGCTCCACGAGAGGCCTGAGTTGAAGTTGGTCTGCTCCTTAGTGTAGAGGCTCATCTGGTACCAGCCGCCTTCGTTGGCATAGCCAGAGCCGAGTTCCTTGGCTTCGTAGCGTTTGTAGTAATAGTTGTAGTTGCCTTCGGTGGTCCACTTCAGCCACGGAGTGAAATCTACGGTGAGTTTGACGCTCGGGCGAACCATGGTCTCCTTCTGACTGTATTCGTTTTCATAAATGCTCCACCAAACGCCACGACCGACTACGCTGCCGTATTCGTCGCCGTAGGCATCCTGTGCCAGACCTCCGTGGGCGCCTTTATACTTGTCGCGCCACAAGCGGGTGTCATACAGACGGTCGAAGGTGCCATCGATGAAGCACTCGCCGAAGTTGGTCATACCGCCCTGTTTAGGATAAGAGTTGGCGAAGGAGATGCCAGCCTCGAGCTCTACAGCCTTTGAAATCTTGTGGCTGCCCTTGGCGAGCAGTGACAGACGGCTGAAGGAGTTGTTCGGCGTAGTGCCATTATTGTAACGATAGGACATCGAGGTGTAGAACGAAGTCGTCTCGTTGCCGCCTTGGATAGCTACGTTGGTGTTCGTGTTGAAAGCGTTGTCGTAAGCATCAACGAAGTTGTTCTTGGCTGCGGAGTAGGGAATCATCGAGTAGTCGACGTACTCGATGGGCTGGCCGTCGAAGCGGGGACCCCAGCTGTAGTCGGCGTCGAGCCATGAGATGGTGCGAACGCCGTCGGCATTGACGTCGAACTCGTTGGTGTGCTGTGCGTTGCCAGAGGGCTTGTAGTAGTTGAAGCCTGACAAATAACCAGGACCGCGCTCGTTCTGGAATGCGGGACCGGAATATACGTGGTCGATACCGAGGGTCTGCGAGAAGTTGATGCCCAGACCCTTGCGGCCCTTACCGCTCTTGGTGGTGATGACGACAGCGCCATTCAGACCACGTGAGCCGTAAAGAGCTGTTGCGGCAGCGCCTTTCAGTACGGATACTGTCTCAAAGTCATCGGGGTTGAGGTTCTTCAGCTCGTTACCCCAGTCGGTGTGGTTCTGGCTCCAGTCGGCATCGCCATCGTGGATACCATTGTCGAGGATAACACCGTCGACGACGTAGATAGGCTGGTTGTTCTTGCCGAGGGTGGAAGCGCCACGAATCAAGATACGTGATGAACCGAAGAGGCCACCGTCACCGTTGCTGATTTCAACACCGGCGACCTTACCTTGCAAGGCCTGAACGGGGTTTACGACATTGGCGTCGAGGTCTTCTGCCTTGAGCTCGGTAACGGCATAACCCAGCGCTTTCTGTTCGCGCTTCATACCGAGAGCGGTTACGACCACTTCGCTAAGAGCATTGACGTTTTCACCGAATTGAATGTTGATGGAGGAATCACCGCTGCCAACCTTTGCACTTTGAGTTTGGAAACCCATGCAGGAGAATTCAAGTGTAGAGTTGGCGGGTACGGAGAGGCTGTAGCGGCCGTTGGCATCGGTCACGGTGCCGGCATTCAGGCCGAGGACCTTGACAGTGGCACCAATTACGGGTTCACCCGTATCGTCGGTCACTCTACCCTGTACGTTCACGTTCTGTGCGAAGATCGCCGTGGCGAACATCATGCACAAAACTGTCAAACACGCTCTCAGTGAGAGCGAAAAGAAGCTTTTCTTTTTCATGTTTGCTCTTTTTAGGTTAATACTGGTAATTAGTTAATAGTGTTTTTTATAGTTAGTTTTTCTTTATTTCGTTAGGCTTTGCGACTTGTTTCGGCCGTAAAATTAGTGTTTTTTTGCATGCCGACAAATATTTTCGACATTTTTTAGTGAAGAAATATTATTTCGGCCCTTATTTAGCCGGTCGAGAAAGCAAAATCGTAAAAATAGGACATTACGAATGGCCTTGACTTATATCAAGAATTTTCCCACGCAATGAAACCCTTAACCCTTTTGGACAATAACCCTTAATGGTTCAGCCAATAACCAGCAAAGGTTTTGAGCGATGCCTGGTAGAGCGACGTCCCCTTGGCTGTGCCCGACGATGCTCATTATGCAAGGCGAACTGTCGGCTCATGCCTCTTTTGAAGCAGACTGGGCAGGCTAAAGGCTCTTTATATTATATTTAATGTGTACGGCTCAGTGCTTCATTGCAGTTAATTATGATAAAAAACGTGCGCAGGTTCTATTTTCTGAGAAAAATCTTTGGCCTTTTGTCGGTTTTGCCTATTTTTGCCAAAGAAATCTACCTTTAAACTGTATAAAATCTCTCATCTATGCGCACTTTCACTATTCTTGTTGCATTGTCCGTAAGCTTGGGTGTGTCAGCTCAGGCAGTGCCGACATCAGAGCTCACCCGAGGCATTGGGCAATATCCCGGCCGACAGTCGGAATTCTTTGGCCCGACGTTTGAAAAAGTTGAAACTGCCGGTGGCCCGCTTGTCAACCTGGCCTTGCACCGACGGGCTTTTGCCTCGTCGACGGCCGACTACAACCTTACGGCTCACCTCGTCACCGATGGCATCGTTGATGGCCGCGAACCGGCATTGCTGGTTGCCAGCTCGCCCGAAGGCCGGCTGTCGCGCCGCGAGGCGGAGTGGGCAATCGACGGCGGCCCGTATTCCAATCAGGTGCTCAGGGGCTCCCGCACATGGTTGCGCTACGACTGGGGCGGCGCGCAACGCCTGACGGCGCGGGCCGTGCGCCTCGATGCGCGCGTGGCTTATCGCGAGGAGAAAACTGTGGAAGGCTATACTATGGCCGTCGAAGCCTCTGAGGACGGGACGGAGTGGGCTGTAGTGGGTCAGCTGAAAGGACCGGGCCTGCCAGGCGACCCGATGAAATATAAGCTCAGTTCCGACCCTAATAAACAGACCGACACCGACTACCTGCCGGCGCGCGTGCTGGAGCAGACCATAACGTTCGACCGCACGCGCTCGTTCCGCCATTTCCGCCTGGCTCTTGATCTGCCAGGGGCGGAATACTGGGTCATCAACGACTTGCATTTTCTCGACGAGGTGGGGCAGGAAGTGTGGGCCCAGCCGTCGCAAGAGTTCGCGAGCCTGTGGATGAGTTCCGGCGGCGGCCCCCAATGGCTTCGCATCGACCTTGGCGCTCCGTCGAAGATTGAGAAGATAGTTCCCCACTGGTACGTAGAACCTAAACGCTGGCACGCCGAGACGGCCGACGACGGTTCGAGCGTGACGCTGATCCTTGAAGAACCCTCGGTCGAAGGCTATTACGCCCTGCGTGAGGTGGAGGTGTGGGGCCGTCCGACGCAGACGCTCGTGCCTCAGCCCGCGCGCGGTTGGAGCGGCAATCGCTACGAGCTCAGCGGCGGCCATTGGAAGGTGGAGCGCGCATCGGAGGTCAAGGCCACGGGTGCCGAGATCTCAGCAGCCGGCTTCGACGACGGTTCGTGGCTGTGGGCAACTGTGCCGGGCACGGTGCTGATGTCCTATGTGAATGCCGGCGCCGTCCCCCATCCCAACTATGCCGACTGGGTAGATCAAATCTCTGAATCCTTCTTCCGCTCAAACTTCTGGTACCGCGATGTCTTCAAGTGGCAGCCGGGGGCTGAGGGCGAACGCGCTTATCTTAACTTCGACGGAATCAACTGGAAGGCCCACGTGTGGCTCAACGGCTATGACCTCGGCACTATTGCCGGAACCTTCCGCCGTGGGCGCTTCGACGTAACGGGCCTCTTGCGCGAGGGCGACAACGTGCTTGCCGTGGAGATTATTTGCAACGAGCATTTTGGCGTCGTCAAGGAGAAAGATGCCAATACTACGCAGTTCAACGGTGGCATACTCGGTGCCGACAATCCCACCTTCCACGCCAGCATAGGCTGGGACTGGATCACGACCGTGCGCGGCCGCAATGCCGGCATCTGGAACGAAGTCTATCTCTCGCGCGAAGGCGCCTTGACGCTTTCCGACCCTTACGTCGCTACGCACGTCGGAGAGAAAGTGGAGGCCACGCCCTCGGTCTTCGTCCGCAACAATAGCGACCAGCCCGTCCTCGGCCGCCTCTGCGGTTGGATCGGCGATGTGCGCTTCGAGAAAAATATTATGCTGCCGCCCATGGCCGAGCAAGAGGTCAGCTTCAGTCCCGCCGACTTCCCGCAGCTGGCTGATGTGCGCCTGCCTCTGTGGTGGCCCAACGGCTATGGCGAGCCCGTGCTCCACGATGCCGGCTTTGAGATTAAGCCCGCCACGCGTCTGTCCACTCTCTCGAAAGACCTCTCGACTCTCAACTCTCAACTCTCAACTCTCAACTACAAAGCCGGCCTGCGCGAGATGACTTACGAAGGCCTTGGCGACAGCCTACTCATTTACGTCAACGGCCGCCGCTTCGTTCCGCTGGGCGGAAACTGGGGTATGGATGAGCACAACCTCTGCTATCGCCGTCGCGAATACGACGCTGCCGTCGGCTTCCATCGCTCCATGCACTGCACCATGATCCGCAACTGGGTTGGTATGACGGGCGACGACGATTTCTACCGCGCCTGCGACAGCCTCGGCATAATGGTGTGGCAGGACTTCTGGCTGGCTAACCCCTGCGACGGTCCTGACCCCTACGACGAGGCCCTCTTCCTCGACAACGCCCGCGACTACATGCGCCGTATTCGCCAGCATGCCTCGCTCGGAATCTTCTGCGGCCGCAACGAAGGCTACCCACCAGCCACCATCGACCGCAGCCTGCGGCAATACGTCGCCAGCCTTACGCCAGGCATGGACTATATCCCAAGCTCAGCCGATGACTGCGTCACGGGTCACGGCCCATATTGTGCCCAGCCCGCCCGCGTCTATTTCGAGCGCCAGAGCGGAAAGATTCACACTGAACGCGGATTGCCCAACGTGATGAACTTTGAGAACCTCGCCCGAACCATCGAGCCCGACTCGCTTTGGCCCCAGAGCAAGCAGTGGGGACAGCACGACTACACTCTCAACGGCGCCCAGCGCGCCAGCGAGTTTAACCAACTCGTGGAGCAAGGCTTCGGCCCCTCGGCCAGCGCTCAACAGTTCACGCGCCGCGCCCAGCTCATCAACTACAACGGCTACCGTTCAATGTTCGAGGCCACGAGCGTCAGCCGAGCCGGACTGCTCATATGGATGAGCCATGCCTGCTGGCCGTCGATGGTGTGGCAGACCTACGACTATTATTTCGAGCCCACCGCCGCCTTCTTCGGCATGAAGAAAGCCTGTGAGCCTCTACACATTCAACTCAACGCCCTTACCGACCGCGTAGAGGTCGTCAACTCCTTTGCCGGCGACCGCGCCAAGCTCACCGCCACCGCCACGGCCTACGACCTCAACGGCCGTCGCCTCTGGAGCCAGACGCAGCGCCTCGCGGCCAAGGACGACACCACAGAGCCTCTCTTTGCCATCGGCGCCAAGGCGCGCCAGACCGACTGCGCCGTGCTGCGCCTGGAGCTGCGCGAGGGCAAGACGCTCGTCTCGCAGAACGATTACTTCGTTGGCCGTACCGACGGCGACTACAAGGCCTTGCTCGGCCTGCCCGCTGCAAAGATTGAGCAGACGGCGACGTTCGACACTAAGGGCGATGTCTGCACCGCCACAGTCGTCGTTGCCAACCGCAGCCGCGCCGTAGCCCCCTTCCTGCGCATCAACTTGCTCGGGGCCGATGGCGAACAGATCCTCCCAGCCGACTACTCCGACAATTACTTCAACCTCCTCCCATCAGAGCGCCGCACCATCACCGTCACCTGGAAAAAGGAAGACGGCCGTGGGCAGACGCCGAAGGTCGAGGTTACGGCCCTAAATGCAGAGTAAGGATTTGAAACAAAGAAACAGTCACAAGATGAAACGACTAATCCCCATCGTCCTGCTCGTGCTTGTCGCGTGCCAAGGCGTTCACGAAAGTAATCGCCAAGTGAGCAGCCTGATTGAGCGCTCTGAGCAGATGCTCGAGACTGACGATATCGACTCCGCCTGGGCTCTGCTTGAGCAGGCCCGCGCCATAGCCACAAGCAGCCGCGATGCCGACGCCGAGGCAGAGGCGCTGCTTGCCATGTCGCGTCACCACAATATGATGGACCGTCCCGACTCGGCCATCGCCTGTCTCCACGCAGGCCTCGCAGCCGCTCCCTCGGCCCCCGCAGCCCTGCTGGCTCAATATTATGCCGAACTCTCGGCTACATATAATATTGCGGGCGATATGCGCGCGTGCGTAGACTGGGCCGATAAGGCACTGCCCCTGCTGAGCGCCTACGGCAGCGACGAGGACTACGCCATCATGTGCGGCAACACGGGCATTGCCTGGCGCCGCCTTGGCAATAACGATTCAGCCGCAGCCCTCTATAGGCAAGGACTTGAACGAGCTATGGCTGCTGAAGACTACGGCAGTCAGGCTTATCTGGCGAACAACCTCTCAGTGCTCTACACCGAGATGGGGCGCTACGACGAGGGCATCAG
This sequence comes from Bacteroidaceae bacterium, assembly GCA_017429945.1. GTDB lineage: Bacteria > Bacteroidota > Bacteroidia > Bacteroidales > Bacteroidaceae > Physcousia. Next base: position 19,656 of record JAFRNY010000012.1, on the reverse strand, counting down.
CTATGCCGAACAGGCCTGCGAGGCCGCCGAGCGCGGCGGCGATGAGGTGGAGCGCCTCTCAGCCCTCGCAGGCAAAGGCATCGCCCTGCAGCTGAGCCATCGGCCAGAGGAAGCTATCACTCTGCTGACCTCTACCTTCGAAGAAGCACAGGCCACCAACAGCACCGCCCTCAAACTCAAGACTATCAACTACCTCCTCAAGGCCCTCGTAGATGCCAAGGAGTGGGACGCCACAGCACGCTATCTCGCTCAAGGCGAGGCCATTGCCGCTGCGCTGCCGCCCGGCAATACAGCTGCAGCCGGCATCCTCGAGGCCAAGATGATACTCCAGACCGAACAGGGCCGCTACGCTTCCGCCTTGGCGACCATCGACAGCCTTGAGAACCTCATGAGCCTTCAGCAAGTAATCCCGCCTTTCCGACTGATGAGCTACAAGGGCCGTTGCCTGGCCGGCCTCGGCGACTATCGTCAGGCTTACGCCCTTCAGACCCGCGCCTCCGAACTCAGCGACTCTGTCCGCAGTCGTGAGAACGACGCCAAGCTCGATATGTTGGCCACCAACATCCGCGTGATGGAGAAAGAACTGGAGCTGAGCCGCCTCAGCCAGAAGCAGGCTCGCACCCAGCGCACCGCCACCCTGTTTGCTGCCATCATGGCTGTGCTGGCCGCCGCCGTGGTGGCTTTGGTCTTCTACCTGCGCCATCGTCGTGCTCAAGCCTCCATGCGCGAGACGCGCAAATACGTCGAAGGCATCGAGCAGGAGCGTGGCCGCTTCGCCCGCGAGCTGCACGACGGCGCTTGCAATGAGCTACTTGCCATAGGCCTGCAGCTGCGACGCGATCAGCCCGACGTGGATGGCGTGACGCAGCAGATAGCCACGCTGCGCTCGGGACTGCGCAACCTCTCGCACGAGCTTATGCCGCCGCAGTTCACTGACGGCGTCACCCTCAACGATGCCCTCAGCTACTACCTCTCCCACATCGAACAGCCCGAGGTCAGCCTGCGCTGCGAAGGCAGCGGCTGGGCGCTCATTCCCGCCGCCACGGCCTACCAGTATTATCGCATTGCGCAGGAGGCTATGGGCAATATTATCGTTCACCAGCGCGAGGCTCACGTCGAGGCAACACTTGCGCATGGCGCCGACGGACAACTCTCCCTCAGCATAGAGTCTGCGGGCGAGGTCATCGAGGGCGACGGGCGCGGCATCGGCCTGCAGTCGATACGTGAGCGGGCCGAGAGCATCGGCGCCACGCTCACGACGGAGCAGGCGCCAGACTCATTCACGCTCCGTCTTGCGAGTCGTTGAAGCCACTTTTTCCACTGCAAGCTACTACGGCGTTCCGTAGTTTTGGCCTTTTCCTCACATTTTTTCTGTGGGGAAAAGGTTTTTTTTTGCTTTTTTCATTTAAATTTGCCGACATCTTTTCAACTTAAACCCTAAGAATGGAACAAACAGAACAAGCCAGACTGCTTATTGTAGAAGACCATGAGATAGTGGCGCTCGGACTGAAGACTCTCATCGCAGCCAACCCGGCTCTTACCACCGTTGACTGCGTGGCAACGGCCCGGCAGGCCATGGAAATCACAGTAGCTCACCCTTATGACCTCTATATCGTAGACGTGGAATTGCCCGACCTGACGGGCATCGAGCTGGTGAAGAGCCTACAGACGCTTTCGCCCGACAGCGCCTTCATCTTCCACACCATCCACGATGAGCTGTGGACGCTGCAGAAGATGGTGAGCAGCGGCGCCAATGCCATAGTGATGAAGGACGACGACCCGAGCGAGATGCAGCAGGCCATTGCCTCGGTTCTCGACGGCGGCACGTATTTCAGCAGCCATTTCCGCGACTGTTGCGAAGAGATGGAGCGCCATCAGACGCTCTCGGAGCGCGAGATCGAGATCTTGCGTCTCATCGCCGAGGGCCTGCAGACGAAGGACATCGCCGAGCGCCTCTTCGTGTCGGCCAACACCATTGAATTCCACCGCAAGCGCATTATGCGCAAGCTGGCCGTGACGAATATGGCACAGCTCGTGAAGGAGGGGATAGCTAAAGGCTATATTAAAGTAAAGACCAAATGATTGGACTTGCAAACTTCAAAACAGGAATAACTATGAAAAAGATTCTTATCGCACTTGCCCTTTGTATGGGCTTTCAGGCGCCGGCCGACGCGCAGTTCCTCAAGAAGCTCGGCGACGCAATCGAGAAGGGGGCCAAGAAACTGGACCAGGCCACCGAGAAGCTGGACAAGGCATTGGGAGGTTCGCAGACACAGGGCTCCGGCACCACTCAACAGACAAGTAAGGAAGGGAAGATGATTGGCCAACCCGTGAAGATTGGTCAAAGCACGCTGAGCAAGTACGGCGACAACCCAGGCATGAACATCAATTGGCAGGGGCTGTACCGTATCTACGGCAGCACCGTCGTGACGGCCTACTTCCAGCTCATCAACGAGGGCGAGCTCAAACTGTCAGTCAGCTTCTGGGAATCCGACAGGAACTATGCGCTCGACCAGCAGGGCCGTCAGTACTGGGACACTTCAGCCATGGCTGGAAACAGACGTGTTGGGGCCTACAGCTTAGAGCCAGGCGCCAAGGCCCTGTACACCTTCAACTATCAGGATGTGCCGGCCAGCGTCAAGGAGATGCAAATGGTGTTGCTCGGACCAGACTCAAACATCGGTGAACAAACGTGGGGGCATAAGTACAGTTTCCGCATCAACGATGCGCCCATCACCATCCTGCCGGCCATCACAGACAAGGGCATCTATGGCGAGCAGACCTTGCTCATAGGGCAATCGATTGCTCAGTTGCCCAAGACTTTCCCCTATCTCTACGACAACTTTACCGTGACGAAAGAGGATGACGAGGGCGAGACGACGACCATCATCACCTTCACCCTCGGCGGTCAGGAGGCGATGACAGCCATCAGCACCGACCAGAAGACCATCGCCAACCTCGACGTGCGCAGTCCCAACGTCTATATCCTCGTAGGCAGGGAATACTACTGCTGCGGCAACGAAATCCGTTTCCTCAAGAGCAAGAGCGGCGTCACCGAGGACCCCGACTACGGTCAGGTCTCCTATCAAGGCATCTATTTCGACGAGGACGACAAAGGGAACATCTGCGCGATGCACATATAAACCATATTGAAGAACTTCCGTTAAACATCCTTTTCTTAACAATAGCAACGATGAAGAAAACAGTTCTTTTCCTCGCAGCCGGCGCCCTGGCGCTCGCTGCCAACGCTCGCATCCTGCGCGTGAACAATACTTCGGGCTCGTCGGCCCCCTATCAGACCATCGAGGCAGCCCTTGAGGCCGCGGCCGAGGGCGACACCATCATGCTTGACGCCTCCACGCAGACCTACGGGCCTGTCGACCTCAACAAGCGCGTCGTAGTGCTCGGTCCGGGCTACTGGCTGACGGAGAACGGCATCACCGAAGAGGGCCCAGGCTATGCCATGCTGGGCTCGGGCGTTCAGACCCCGACCATCACGGCCGAGGGCGTGGTCGTCAAGGGTCTGGCGTTTTACAGGGGGATCACCATAAAGGCGCCAAAGGCCGTCGTCAACAAATGCCGTTTTACAGGCGGAATCGTGCTCGAAGGAGCCGACAACTGTATTATCCATCAGAATATTGTGGCGGGTGACATCCGTGGCGACCAGTACAACAAGGCGTCCTACTGCCAGGTGACTAACAATATCCTCACCGACGGCGTCAACGGTTTTGTCGACAGCTATATTGCCTACAACACGATGCACATCGACAACAGCGTAAGTTGGAACCTCTACACCTGCCGCGGCTGTACCGTTGAGCACAACTGGAGCACTACAGACCTGAAGGCCAACGAGACGGCAGCGGCCGAGAACAATTTCTCGTCGAACTACGTGTCGGAGGACTATAAGGAACTCCTGCATTCGCTCAACTACGGCAGTGACGGCGTCATCGACCGCGACGTCGCCAACCTCGAAGTCGATGCTCAGCTGCGCAGCGCCTACGGTGCCTTCGCGGGCGCTACGCCCTACGTGCTCTCGGGTGTGCCGGCCGGCCCTGTCGTTCAGGACCTTGTGGTTCCCGCAAGCGTGGAGCGCGGCAGCAAGCTTCAGGTAACCATTAAAGTGGGAGTACAGCAATGAACGCCTTGCGACACCTTTCGCTCGCTCTCGCTCTCGGCTGCCTGGCGACGCTGGCAGCGCAGGAGCCTTTGCGCGTGGAATATTTCTTAGACACTGACCCGGGCTACGGAGCCGGGGCCGTGCTCACCGACGTGCGCGTGGGCCCGAACACGCTCACCTTCGACCTCAGCGCTGCCGCGGCCGGCGCTCACGTCCTCTACGTGCGCTCGCAGGACTCCCAGGGGCGCTGGTCGCCAACGATGGCGCGGCCGCTGTTCGTCGACAGCTATCAGGACATCGTCCGCGTAGAATACTACTTCGACGGCGACGACCCGGGGCGCGGCAAGGCTACGCCCGTGGCGCTGCCCGAGCAGTCTTACAAGGCGCACTTCGAGCTGCCGCTGGCCCTCGACGTCAGCAGCCTCGCCCTGGGAGGGCACACCCTCTCGGTGCGCGCCCTCGACCGTTTCGACCAATGGACCGACCTGGTGACGCGCCCCTTCACCATCGTCGAGGGCGGCTCCGGCCCTATTGATCCCGAGCCGCAGGTGGAGGCCGACCTCTTACGCCTCGAATATTTCTTCGACACAGACCCGGGCTACGGCCGCGCCACGCCGCTCGCCGCGCCCCGCACTGGCGCCAATGCCTACGTGATGGACTTCACGGCCGTGGAGCCCGGCGCCCACATCCTCGGCCTCCGCGCCGCCGACCTGTCCGGGCGCTGGTCGGCCACCGTGAGTAGGCCCCTCTACGTGGTGCCGCCTGCCGAAGGGCGCATCATTGCGCTCGAGTATTTCTTTGATGACAATGACCCGGGCGAGGGCCGTGCCGTGGCCGTCGGCCTGCCGGCCGACAGCAGTCAGCCTTTTGCTTTTGGCGTTGATGTCGATGGCCTTGCCCTTGGCGACCACCAGCTCAACGTTCGTGGCTGCGATGCCGACGGCCGCTGGTCGCTCCTTAGCAGCCGCCCCTTCAGCATCAGCGACGCCACCGGCATCGTCTGGACCATGCCCCTGAGCATCCGGGCCGAAGGCTCTGCCATGGTGCTCACGAGCGGTGCCCGCACGGCCGACTGGCATGTGGAAGTGGTCTCGCTCTCCGGCCTTCGCCTACACTCCTGTCCCTGGCCCGCCGGGCAAGAGCGCCTGGCGCTGCGCCTGCCGCCGCATACGGCAGTCATCGTCAGAGTAGCAGACCCTGCCTCAGGTCGGCTGACGTTGAGAAAACTTGTGCCGCAGAAATAACGGCGTTTACACTGCTGACAATAAAAATACGGCCGGCCGCATTGCCGAATGCGACCGGTCGGTTTTTTATCACCCTGCGGTCGCATCGCCATATTCTTGCGGTCGCATCGCCGCATGTTTACTGAAGCATTTCTCATAGTGCCCAATCTCTTCAAAGTAAAACAAGTTGTTTAACCTCAAAAACCCTTAAGGGTTATGCCCCGAACCCTTAAGGGTTATGGCCGGAATCCTTAAGGGTTATCCGCATAACCCTTGAGCCTTTTTTCCTGACCCCTTAAGCCCTCTGAACGGAGCCCTTGAGCGCTAAGGGATGACGGGCTGATTTGTAGGCGCCTGCAGGTGGGGGAGCCCTTCTTCAATCCCCCATCCTACAGGCCTTTTTCTTTTTTTTTAGAAAAAAACTCTCATCTCTAATCCCTAATCTCTAATCTTTTATTATCTTTGCTGCGCAAAACCTTTCGTAGCTTATGAAAAAATCATTTCTGGCGGCGCTCGTGTGCGCCGCAGCAGCGCTGACGGCGCTGACATCGTGCAACAGCCGCCCCGACGCTTTCCGCAGCGAAGGCAACGGGGCCGTAGAGGTCGACCGCATCGACCCCACCGACTGGTACGTAGGCCTCAACGATCCTCAGCTGCAGCTGATGGTCTATGGGCCCGGCATCCGCGAAGCCGAAGTCTATGTCGACGGCGCGCGGGTCGACTCCGTCGTGCGGCTGGATTCGCCCAACTACCTGCTCGTCTATCTCAACCTCGACGGCGCCTCGGCCGGCAATCTGCCCATAGCCTTCTGCCGCCCGGGCACCGACGACAAGACCATCGTGCGCTATCAGCTGAAGGAGCGCGACATGGACGGCAGCGAGCGCCACGGCTTCACCAATGCCGACGTGCTCTATCTGCTTATGCCCGACCGCTTCGCCCAAGGCCCCAGCCACCCCGCACAGGTGGAAGGCCTAAGCCATTACGTCGAGGACCGCTCGCAGCCTTCGCTGCGCCACGGCGGCGACCTCGAAGGCGTGCGCAGCCATCTCGATTACTTCACCGACCTCGGCGTCACGGCACTATGGTTCACGCCTATCCTCGAGAACAACTCGCCCGACGACCACGGCGCCTCCACCTACCACGGCTATGCCACTACCGACTACTATCGCGTCGACCCTCGCTTCGGCACCAACGAGCAGTACCGCCAACTCATCGACGAAGCCCATGCCAAGGGCCTTAAAGTGGTGATGGACATGATTTTCAACCACTGCGGATTCGACCATCCGTGGGTCAGCGACCTGCCGGCTAAGGACTGGCTCAACATCAGCGAATGGCTCCAGGGGCACGACCGCCGCGACAGCACCGGCGCCGTCTATCCTACCGAGCAGTTCCAGCAGACATCCTACAAAATCACGCCCGTCTTCGACCCCTACGCCTCCGAAGCCGACCTGCGCGAGACCGTCGACGGATGGTTCGTGGCCACCATGCCCGACCTCAACCATCGCAATCCGCACCTGATGACTTACCTCATTCAGAATTCAATATGGTGGATCGAGACCGCCGGCATCGACGGCATCCGAATGGACACCTACCCCTATGCCGACCGCACAGGCATGGCCCGCTGGATGAAGCGCCTCAACGAGGAATACCCCGACTTCAACGTCGTGGGCGAGACATGGGTGACCGAGCCCGCCTACACCGCCGCTTGGCAGAAAGACTCGCCGTTGACCGACTACAACTCGAACCTGAAGACCATCATGGACTTCAGCTTCTTCGACAAGCTGGCAAAGGCCAAGAATGAGCAGACCGACGCCTGGTGGGACGGCTACAACCGCATCTACGGCAGCCTCCTCTACGACTACCTCTACGAAGACCCTGCGCACGTCATGGCATTCGTCGACAACCACGACACCGACCGCTTCCTCGGCACGGCTCAAGGGCCATATAAGGTGGAGAAACTCAAGCAGGCACTGGCCTTGCTGCTGACGCTGCCGCGCATCCCGCAGATCTACTACGGCACGGAGATCCTCATGGACGGCACCAAAGAGGTGACCGACGGCTATGTGCGCTGCGACTTCCCCGGCGGCTTCCCCGGCGACGAGCGCGACGCCTTCACCGAGGCCGGACGCACGGCGGAGCAGCAGCAGATGTTCCAATGGATGAGCCGCTTGCTGCACTGGCGACAGGGCAACGAGACGATCATTCGCGGTTACACAACGCAGTTCATCCCTTGGAAAGGCGTCTACGTAGTGGCCCGACGTTGGCACCGCAACACCGTCATCACCGTGGTCAATGGCACCGACCAGCCCGCAACGCTCGAAGTGGCCCGCTTCGCCGAACTGCTCGACACAAAAACCACTGCCACCAGCACCCAGGCCGTGGACGTCCCCACCGGCCGCCTCTTCGACCTCTCGGCCGACGTACAACTGTCTCCCCGCGAAGCTCTTGTGCTGGAGCTGGAGTAGGGGATAGGAAAGTTTAATTTGTGGTTTGGGATTAATGATAAAGCCCCGGAGGGGCGAAGGAATTTAGGCAGGGGTGAAACGCAGTGGAACCCCTGTATTTTGAATGTATAGTATATAGAGTGCCGTAGGTACGACTGAAAGGCAACAAATATTCAATCGTACCTACGGCACTCTATATACCCCTCCTCTTGAAGCAGGGGCTTCGTCCTTAGGACTTCGCCCCTGCCTAAATTCCTTCGCCCCTCCAGGGCTCTTTTCGAACATTGTGCCAACAGCTATATCATTACTAATGAAAAAAATGAGTCCGCAGTGAAAAAAAACGCTCATCTCTAATCCCTAATCCCCAATCTTTTATTAACTTTGCCGCGAATTTAGGTCTAAGGGCCTCGATTTGCGGCAAAATTGTCGTATATTTTCCTTATAAATCAAAATAGTCAACATTCAATAAACCTTTTTGCAATGAGCAAACAAACAGAAAAGATTCAGGAGCTCATAGAGCTCCGCGCCAAGGCCCGTCTGGGCGGCGGCGAGAAGGCCATCGACAAGCAGCACGAGCGCGGCAAGTACACCGCACGCGAGCGTATCGCAATGCTTCTTGACGAAGGCAGCTTCGAGGAAATGGACATGTTCGTCACACACCGCTGCCACAACTTCGGCATGGAGAAGAAGCAGTACATGGGCGACGGCGTAGTAACCGGTTATGGCACCGTCGCTGGCCGTCTGGTCTACGTCTTCGCACAGGACTTCACCGTCAACGCCGGTTCGCTCTCCGAGACCATGGCCCTGAAGATCTGCAAGGTGATGGACGCCGCCATGAAGGTGGGCGCACCCGTCATCGGCCTCAACGACTCGGGCGGCGCCCGCATTCAGGAGGGCATTAACGCCCTGGCCGGTTACTCCGAGATTTTCCAGCGCAACATCATGGCCAGCGGCGTCGTGCCCCAGATCAGCGGTATCTTCGGTCCCTGCGCCGGCGGCGCTGTCTATAGCCCCGCGCTCACCGACTTCACCCTGATGATGGAAGGCACCAGCTATATGTTCCTCACTGGTCCCGCCGTCGTAAAGACAGTGCTCGGCGAGGTCGTCACGCAGGAAGAGCTCGGCGGCGCCAGCGTTCACTCCACAAAGAGCGGCGTCACTCACTTCACCGCCAAGACCGAGGAGGAGGCTATGGCCATGATCAAGCAGCTCCTGAGCTATATCCCGCAGAACAACCTCGAGAAGACTCCGCGCGTGCAGTGCACCGACCCCATCGACCGCAAGGACGACTACCTCAACGAGATCATCCCCGACAATCCCAACATGCCTTATGATATGTATGAGGTCATCGCTTCGATTGTCGACAACGGCGAGTTCTTCGAGGTGCAGCCCAACTTTGCAAAGAACATCATCGTGGGCTTCGCACGCTTCAACGGCGAGAGCGTGGGTATCGTGGCAAACCAGCCCAAGCAGCTGGCCGGCGTGCTCGACTGCAACGCCAGCCGTAAGGGCGCACGCTTCGTACGCTTCTGCGACGCCTTCAACATTCCTATCGTCACGCTCGTCGACGTCCCCGGCTTCCTGCCCGGCACAGGTCAGGAGTACAACGCCGTCATCCTTCATGGCGCCAAGCTGCTCTACGCCTTCGGCGAGTGCACCGTGCCCAAGGTGACCGTCACGCTGCGTAAGTCTTACGGCGGTTCGCACATCGTCATGAGCTGCAAGCAGCTGCGCGGCGATATGAACTACGCTTGGCCATCGGCTGAGATCGCCGTCATGGGTGCTGCAGGCGCTGCCGCAGTCCTCTACGCCAAGGAGGCCAAAGCCATCAAGGAAGAGAAAGGCCCCGAGGCCGCCAAGGAGTTCATCGCCGAGAAGGAGGCCGAGTACACCAAACTCTTCGCCAATCCTTACAACGCCGCCAAGTACGGCTATATCGACGATGTCATCGAGCCTCGCAACACCCGCTTCCGCATCATCCGCGCACTCGACCAGCTGGCCGACAAGCGTATGACCAACCCCGCCAAGAAGCACGGTAATATACCTTTGTAAGGGACCCACCCCCTCACCCTCCCTTGTAGGGAGGGAGTGGTTACCATTAAGAAATAAGTATAAATTAAAAAAATGACCCTATAACCTCTCCAATAGCGAAACATTCCACTCTCCCCCTTAGGGGGAGCGGGGAGGGGGTCTGATTATATGATTACACTATTATCTACCGATTGGGGTCTGGCCTGGGGCATGGCAGGCATCAGCGTGGGCGTCGTCTTCTCGATTCTCATACTGCTGGTGGGCGTGCTCTACGTCTTCCACTTCGTGGCTGCCGGCAACGAGGCGAAAGCCGCTGAGGCCGCCAAGCCGAAGGTGCTGACAGGTGCAGAGTACATCAAGTCGAAGCAGGCCGACATCGCCTCAGCTTCCGACCTCGACAAAGTGGCTCTTGCCACGGCCGTCTATCTCTACATGGGCAACCAGCACGACGAGGAGAGCGGCGTCCTGACCATCCACCACACCGATCACACTGCCTGGCACGCAGAACTGAACAGGCACCTCTAAAGACCCACCCCTCACCCTCCCTGTGAGGGAGGGGGCGGTCACTATTCAAGAATTGTTATTTAATTGTTAAAAGAATGACCCTATAACCTCTCAGAGCAAAACATTCCGTTCTCCCCCTGAGGGGGAGCGGAGAGGGGGTCTGGGAGGGGGTCCGCTATTATGAAAGAATTCAAGTTTAAAATAGACGGCAAGGACTACGAAGCACAGGTAGCCGAGCAGGACAATGGCGTCCTGGCCGTCACGCTCAACGGCAAGACATTCGCCGTAGAGGTGCCCAACCTGGCACACCACGCAGCCAAACCCGTCGTTCACCACGCTGCAGCTCCCGCCGCCGCTTCACATGCCGCTCCTGCCGCAGCTCCCGCAGCCGCAGGCAGCGTCACGGCTCCCCTGCCCGGCACCATCAAGCAGATCCTCGTCAGCGATGGTCAGAAGGTGAAGAAGGGCGACACCATCATCACCATGGAAGCCATGAAGATGGAGAACGCCATCACGGCAGAGGCCGATGGCACCGTAGTGAAAGTGCGCACCACCGTAGGCGCCAGCGTCAACCAGGGCGACGTCCTCGTTGACTTTGCAGCTGCCGCAGCCCCCGCAGCCGCTCCTGCCCCTGCAGCCAAGCCCGCCGCAGCTCCTGTCGCCGCTCCTGCCGCAGCTCCCGCAGCTCCCGCCGCTCCTGGCGCCAAGAACGTCGAGGCTCCTCTGCCCGGTACCATCAAGCAGGTATGCGTGGCCGTAGGTCAGGACGTGGCTGCCGGCGAGACGGTCGTCGTCATGGAAGCCATGAAGATGGAGAACAACATCACCGCAGAGTTTGCTGGCAAAGTCACCGCAGTCAAGGTCGCTGTTGGCGATCAGGTGCAGAGCGGACAGGCACTGGTAGAGCTCGCATAAAAATGACCCCCTCCTCACTCCCCCTTGTAGGGGGAGGGTGGTTACTTTTCAAGAATAGATTATATTATTGAATTAATGCAAATGAAAAAAATAATAAACAACCTGCGAGAGTATTTACTCCCCTCCCTACAAGGGAGGGGCAGGGGGGTGGGTCTGCTGCTGCTCATGCTGTTCATGCTCCCGCTTTCTCTTCAAGCACAGGACTTCTCCTTCGGCGAAGCCATGAGCAAGTTCTTCGGCGAGATGGGCTTCACCAGCTTCTTCGTGGGCGACGGCTGGAAGAACGCCGTGATGATCTGCATCGCATGCTTCCTCCTTTACCTGGCCATCAAGAAGGAGTACGAACCGCTGCTGTTGCTGCCGATCGCTTTCGGTATGCTCCTCTCGAACATCCCCGATGCAGGCCTCTTTCATACGTCTATGTGGAACGACGAGTTCCTCAATCCCGAGAGCCCCTACTACCACAGCTATCGCCACGTGATGGCTGAGGGCGGTCTGCTCGACGTGCTCTATATCGGCGTCAAGGCCGGCGTCTATCCCTGCCTCATCTTCCTCGGCGTTGGTGCTATGACCGACTTCGGTCCCCTCATCGCCAACCCCAAGAGCCTGCTGCTCGGTGCTGCCGCACAGCTCGGCATCTTCGCCACCTTCCTCGTGACGCAGATGGACGTCTTCGGTTTTAACCCCGCTGAGGCCGCTTCTATCGGTATCATCGGTGGTGCCGACGGCCCCACCGCCATCTTCCTCACCTCCAAGCTGGCTCCCCACCTCCTCGGTCCTATCGCCGTGGCTGCCTATTCGTATATGGCCCTCGTGCCCGTCATCCAGCCGCCTATCATGCGTGCACTGACCACCGAGAAGGAGCGTAAGATCCGTATGTCTCAGCTCCGCACCGTCTCGAAGAAGGAGAAGATCCTCTTCCCCATCATCGTGGCTATCGTCGTCAGCCTCATACTTCCTTCAGCAGCAACGCTGATTGGTTGCCTTATGCTCGGCAACCTGATGAAGGAGAGCGGCGTCGTGGAGCGTCTGTCTAAGGCCGCTCAGAACGAGCTCAACAACATCGTCGTCATCTTCCTCGGAACCACCGTTGGCGCCACAGCCACGGCTGAGGCCTTCCTGAACTTCCGCACTATCAGCATCCTCTGCGTAGGTATCGTAGCCTTCGGCGTCGGCACTGCAGGCGGTGTGCTGCTGGCTAAGTTCATGAACCTCTTCCTCAAGGAGAAGATCAACCCGCTCATCGGCTCGGCTGGCGTCAGCGCTGTGCCTATGGCTGCCCGCGTCAGCCAGACCGAAGGCGCCAAGGCCGACCCGCGCAACTTCCTGCTCATGCACGCCATGGGTCCGAACGTCGCCGGTGTCATCGGCTCAGCCGTGGCCGCAGGCATCCTCCTCAGCTTCCTTGGCTAAGACCGTACAAGCATATTCAAGAAGAAAGCCGCAGATCCCTCTGCGGCTTTCTTTATTCTTTTGCCCCCTCATTCGTCATTCATCATTCATCACTCTTTCGGGCTCCCCTCCGGGGGGTGGGGTTGGGGGGGGGCCTCTTTTCACACTTTCGGACTCCCCTCCCTGGGGAGGGGGTGGGGGTGGGCCCCCATTATTCAACCACAAACCACGGATTGTGCAGGTCCTCTTTATTATAGCGGAGCGGTTCGTCAGTCGTCGCGTCAACCACCTCTCGTCCTGCAGCGCGGGCTATGGCATCGCCGGCGGCTGTATCCCATTCCATAGTGGGAGCGTGGCGAGGATAAATGTCGGCCCGGCCTTCAGCCACTAGGCAAATCTTAAGACTCGACCCGCTGCTGACGAGCTCCAAGTCGGGGTACTCGCGGCGGAGATTATCGATGAAATCGGCCGTTTCTGCACTCAAATGACTGCGTGAGGCCACTACCGTGAACGCGCGTTCGCCCATAGGCAGCGGCAACGACGACTTCACGCCTTCTTCTTCCTTCGTCGCCCCTTCGCCAACGATGCCGTAATAAAGCTGCTGCTTCACCGGCACATAAATGACGCCCATCACAGGTGAACCGTCCTCCACGAGAGCGATGTTCACCGTGAACTCGCCGTTGCGCTTTATGAACTCTTTCGTGCCGTCGAGCGGATCCACAATCCAAAGACGTTGCCACGTCCGTCGTTCATCGTAGGGCAGATGAGCCCCCTCTTCGCTCAGCACGGGGATGCCGGTAGGCTCCAGATAGGTCATTATGCGCGCATGAGCAGCCTTGTCGGCGCGCGTCAGCGGAGAGTTGTCGGCCTTGCGCTCAATGCCGAAGTCCGCCTCGGGGTCGTCGTATATCTCCATGATATCGCGCCCGGCGTCTAAAGCAGCCTTAATGGCTGTCGCTAACAATTCTTTTTTCATATTCATAGTGCAAAGGTAATAATAATAATAATCTTTACATCGATTTTTGCTCCCAAATTTGGCTGCTCTCGCAAACTTTGCTAAATTTGTCCGCTTTTACGACGCAATACACCTTAAATAATCACTTAATTAAATCTTAAACATTTAACTTACTATGGCAGATAGTAAAGAAAAACTCTTCGCGGACTTCACCGCCCCGACCCGCCAGGAATGGCGCGACAAGATTGAGGTAGACCTCAAGGGCGCTGACTACGAGAAGAAAATGGTATGGCGAACCAACGAAGGTTTCTCCATGCAACCTTTTTATCGTAAGGAGGATGTCGATCAGTTGGCAACGGTGAATGCCTTGCCGGGCGAGTTCCCTTACGTCAGAGGCAACAAGAAGGACAACAACCAGTGGTTTGTCCGTCAGAACATCGAAGAAGTCGATGCCAAGGCTGCTAACGCCAAGGCTCTCGACGTCCTGAACAAGGGTGTCAACAGTCTCGGTTTCCACGTGCCTGCCGACCAGTGCAACAAGGAGTACCTTGCCGCCCTGCTCGATGGCATCTGCGCCGACTGCGTCGAACTGAACTTCCGCACCTGTCAGCGCCACAGCGTTGAGCTGGCCGAGGCTCTCGTCGCTTACTTCACCGAGAAGGGCTACGACCTCGCTAAGCTCCAGGGCAGCATCAACTTCGACCCCATCTCAAAGATGCTCAAGAAGGGCAAGGACACAACGCCTGCCCTGCAGTTCGCTCCCGCACTCATCGCTGCTCTCGCCAAGCTGCCGCAGTTCCGCTGCATCAACGTCAACGCCGACCTCTTGAACAACAGCGGCGCTTACGTCTATCAGGAGCTTGGCTATGCCCTGGCATGGGCTGGCGAGTATCTCGATGAACTCGTCGAAGCCGGCGTGCCTGCAGAAGAAGCTGCCCGGCGCATCAAGTTCAACTTCGGCATCAGCGGTGTCTACTTCATGGAGATTGCCAAGTTCCGTGCCGCTCGCATGCTGTGGGCTGAGATCGTCAAGCAGTACACCGACGACAAGGAGGCTGCCAAGATGAACGTCTGCGCTACCACCAGCACTTACAACCTCACCCTCTTCGACAGCTATGTCAACATGCTGCGCACACAGACCGAGACGATGTCGGCAGCTATCGCTAACGTTGACAGCATCGTCGTCACTCCGTTCGACGTTCCTTACGAGCAGCCCACGGAGTTCGCAGAGCGCATCGCTCGCAACCAGCAGCTGCTGCTGAAGGAAGAGTGCCACTTCGACAAGCTCGTCGACGTCAGCGGCGGCAGCTACTTCGTCGAAGAGCTCACCGTGGCCATCGCCCAGCAGGCTTGGAAGCTCTTCCTCGCCGTTGAGGAAGAAGGCGGTTTCCTCGCCGCTGTCAAGGCCGGTAAGATTCAGGAGGCAATCAACACCACTGACGCTGCCCGCCACGCCAACGTTGGCAAGCGCAAGGAGTTCCTCCTCGGCACCAACCAGTTCCCCAACTTCACCGAGAAGAGCGAGGGCAAGGAGCCCGCAGATGGTTGTGTATGTTGCTGTAGTACAGCAGCATACCCGACTTGCGAGGAGCCTGCTTTCCCCGCTCTGAAGACCAGCCGCCTGGCTTCCGACTTCGAGGCCCTGCGCCTCACCACCGAGAAGGCCGCCAAGCAGCCCATCGCTTTCATGCTCACCATCGGCAACCTGGCCATGCGTCAGGCTCGTGCTCAGTTCAGCTGCAACTTCCTTGCCGCTGCCGGCTACAAAGTCATGGACAACCTCGGCTTCCCCACCGTTGAGGAAGGTGTTGAGGCTGCCGTCAAGGCCGGTGCCGACATCGTGGTGCTCTGCTCCAGCGACGACGAGTATGCAGAGTACGGCGTTCCCGCATTCAATGCCCTCAAGGCTGCCGACCCCAAGGCCATCTTCATCATCGCCGGCGCTCCCGCCTGCGCTGAGGACCTCAAGGCTGCCGGTATCGAGAACTTCATCCATGTGCGTGTTGACCAGCTCAAGACGCTGAAGGAGCTCAATCAGAAACTCGGAATCTAATGTCAAACCTCCCAAATAATCAGAAGCAATGAAAAAGAATTTCAAAGACATTGATATTTTTGCTGGCATTGAACAGAAGAACGGCCAGCAATGGCAGCGGGAGAATGGCATTACTGCCAACTGGAAGACTCCTGAGCAGATTGATATTCAGCCCGTCTATACGAAGGAAGACCTCGAAGGCATGGAGCACCTCGACTTCGCAGCAGGTATTCCTCCTTTCCTCCGTGGCCCGTACTCTATGATGTACCCCTTCCGCCCGTGGACCATCCGTCAGTACGCCGGTTTCTCCACCGCCGAAGAGTCCAACGCCTTCTATCGCCGTAACCTCGCCAGCGGTCAGAAGGGCCTCTCCGTGGCCTTCGACCTGCCCACACACCGTGGCTACGATCCCGATAACCCCCGCGTCGTAGGTGATGTCGGTAAGGCCGGTGTGAGCATCTGCTCGCTCGAGAACATGAAGGTGCTCTTCGATGGCATCCCCTTGAACAAGATGTCTGTCTCCATGACCATGAACGGCGCTGTGCTCCCCGTGCTCGCCTTCTACATCAACGCAGGTCTGGAGCAGGGCGCCAAGCTCGAGGAGATGGCCGGTACGATCCAGAACGATATCCTCAAGGAGTTCATGGTGCGCAACACCTATATCTATCCGCCCGCCTTCTCCATGAAGATCATCGCCGACATCTTCGAGTACACCTCGCAGAAGATGCCTAAGTTCAACTCCATCTCCATCTCTGGCTACCACATGCAGGAGGCTGGTGCCACCGCCGACATCGAGCTGGCTTACACGCTGGCCGACGGTATGGACTACCTTCGCGCTGGTATCAACGCCGGTATTGATGTGGATGCCTTCGCACCCCGCCTCTCCTTCTTCTGGGCTATCGGTGTCAACCACTTCATGGAAATTGCCAAGATGCGTGCCGGCCGTCTGCTCTGGGCCAAGATTGTCAAGAGCTTCGGCGCCAAGAACCCCAAGTCCATGGCTCTGCGTACGCACTCCCAGACTTCCGGTTGGTCGCTCACCGAGCAGGACCCCTTCAACAACGTCGGCCGCACCTGTATCGAGGCAATGGCAGCCGTGCTGGGTCACACTCAGTCGCTCCACACCAACGCCCTCGACGAGGCTATCGCCCTGCCTACGGACTTCAGCGCACGTATCGCCCGTAACACCCAGATCTACATCCAGAACGAGACGCAGGTCTGCAAGCACATCGACCCGTGGGCTGGTTCCTACTATGTCGAGAAGCTCACGCAGGAGCTCTACCTCAAGGCTTGGGAGCACATTCAGGAAATCGAGAAGCTCGGCGGTATGGCCAAGGCTATCGAGACCGGTCTGCCCAAGATGCGTATCGAGGAGGCAGCTGCCCGCACTCAGGCTCGTATCGACAGCGGTGTTCAGACCATCGTAGGTGTGAACAAGTACCGCCTCGAGCATGAGGACCCCATCGACATTCTCGAGATCGATAATACCGCCGTTCGTCTGCAGCAGGAGGAGTCCCTGAAGGAGCTCCGCGCCAAACGCGACAACGAGCAGGTCAAGAAGGACCTCGCTGCTATCACCGCCTGCGTGCAGGAGTTTGCCGATGGCAAGAAGAGCGAGCACAACCTGCTTGATCTCGCTGTCACAGCTGCCGGCCACCGTGCTACCCTCGGCGAGATCAGCGATGCCTGCGAAGCTGTCGTGGGCCGTTACAAAGCAGTCATCAGAACCATTTCAGGCGTGTATAGTTCAGAAAGCAAAGCCGACGCAGACTTCGAGGAAGCCTGCCGTCTCACCGAAGAGTTCGCTAAGCAGGAGGGCCGCCGCCCCCGTATCATGGTTGCCAAGATGGGTCAGGACGGCCACGACCGCGGTGCCAAGGTTGTCGCAACAGGTTATGCCGACTGCGGCTTCGATGTCGATATGGGTCCGCTGTTCCAGACGCCCGCCGAGGCAGCCCGCGAGGCTGTGGAGAACGACGTCAACATCGTCGGCGCCAGCTCGCTCGCTGCAGGTCACAAGACTCTCATCCCTCAGCTCATCGAAGAGCTGAAGAAGCTCGGCCGCGAGGACATCATGGTCATTGCCGGCGGTGTCATCCCCGCCCAGGACTACGACTTCCTCTACAAGGCTGGCGTAGCAGCCGTCTTCGGCCCCGGTACTTCCGTCGCCAAGGCCGCTTGCGAGATGATGAAGCTCCTGCTCGGTAAGGAGTAATCGTTAGCTCTCATATATAGTAATCCCCGCTGACCATTCAGTGGCCAGCGGGGATTTTTAGTTTTTACGTCTTTCGCACACATCACGACACACACCAACACGACATCCCCCATGAAGTATCTTTCCCTAATTCCTTTTGCCGCTCTGATTGCACTGATTGCAATCTGTGTCTCTGTCTTCGGCACCGATGCCCTCGATGGCGCCACGCAGGTCTCTTTGCTTTTGGCTTCAGCCATCTGCATACTTGTGGGCTGGCTCATGAATCGTGTTGACTGGGAAGCCCTCGAGGGGGAGATGACGGCTAAGATTGCCAGTTGTATGCCGAGCATCATAATCCTTCTGCTTATAGGTGCCATCGGCGGCACGTGGATGATCTCGGGCATCGTTCCCACAATGATTTATTATGGCGTTCAGGTCTTGAGGCCTGAGTGGTTTCTCGTCAGCAGCAGCCTCTTCTGCGCCTTGGTGAGCGTCATGGTGGGTTCGTCGTGGACCACGGTGGCCACTATCGGCGTGGCGCTCATGGGCATTGGCCGCGCTCTGGGGTTCGACGATGGTTGGGTCGCCGGCAGCATCATCACCGGAGCCTATTTCGGCGACAAACTCTCGCCGCTCTCCGACACCACCGTGCTCGCCTCCAGCGTTTCGGGAACGCCTCTCTTCACTCATATTCGCTATATGATGAAGACCACCATCCCCACTTTCGGCTTTTCGCTGATCATCTTTCTTGTCGCGGGCCTGCTGATTGACGTCGAGGGTGGTGGCGATCTCTCGTTCCTCAGCGAGCTGCGCGAGGCATTCTTTATCTCGCCTTGGCTGTTGCTCGTGCCTGTCATCACGGGCATCATGATAGCGCGTCGCTGGCCTGCAATGGTGGTGTTGTTCATGGCCGCTCTTATGGCTGCCCTCGTAGCTGCCTTCTGTCAGCCGGAACTGGTGGCTCAGATTTCCGGTCGTGCTGAAAAAGGCCTGCTGGCCTCTTACGAGGGCGTGATGAAAGTGATTTATGCCCCGACGAACCTGCATACGGGCTCTCCTATGCTCGACGACCTCGTTCATACGGGCGGCATGGCTGGTATGATGCCTACCGTTTGGCTCATCATCTGCGCGCAGGTCTTCGGCGGTGTCGTCACAGCCACAGGTGTCCTGAAAGACCTGATGAGCATGATGCTGCATTTTGTCCGTAGCACGGTGTCGCTCGTAGCTTCTACTGCCTTTACGGGCATCTTCTGTAATATTGCCCTGGCCGACCAGTTCCTGGCCATCATCCTCACCAGTTCGGTCTTCCAGCAGGCTTACCGCGACCGTGGCCTGGAGTCGCGGCTTCTCAGCCGCACGTGCGAGGACGGCGCCACGGTAACGTCGGTACTTGTGCCGTGGAACACCTGCGGAATGGTCCAAAGCACCGTGCTCGGAGTTGCCACCTTGACCTACCTCCCCTATTGCTTCTTCAATCTCCTCTCGCCCGTTGCCAGCGTCATAGCCGCTGCAAGAAAGAATGAAAAGGTTGCAGTAGTGGATTAGTTCTTTTGGGATTAGAGATTAGGGATTAAGGATTAAGGCTTAGGGATTAGAGCTTAGGGATTTTTTGGATTAGAGCTTACGGATTAGTTTTGGGGACTAGAGATTAGGGATTAGAGATTAGTTCACCTTTCCGCTCGGTTTTGCCGCTCAGCTCTGCGAAGAACCCTCAACTCTCAACCCTCAACTCTCAACCCTCAACGATAAACACTCAACTCTCAACCCTCAACCCTCAACCATCAACGATAAACCCTCAACCCTCAACTCTCAACCCTCAACGATAAACCCTCAACTCTCAACCCTCAAC
>JAFRNY010000076.1 GCA_017429945.1 Bacteroidaceae bacterium | reverse complement strand
TTTTCATTTTTCACTTTTCATTTTTCACTTTTCACTTTTAATATTCTTCCTAACCTCGCACATAATGAATACAAGAAGTCTTCTCATAATTTCTGCGCTGACGCTGATTATGGCAGGTAGCGTGCGAGGCGCAGATGTTCAGACCGTACAAATCAGTGCCGCAGCCAAAGGCGGCATCTTTGAGGGAATCGGAGCCGTCAACGGCGGCGGTGCCACCTCAGTGTTGCTCAAGGACTATCCCGAGCCGCAGCGCTCGCAGATTATGGACTTGGTGTTCAAGCCCATGTTCGGTGCTTCGGTCAGCACCATGCTTATCGAGGTGCCGGGCGACGGCAATTCCACTCAAGGCAGTATGCCTTCGCACAGCCACTGGCGCGGCGATGCCAATTTCCAGCGCGGTTATATGTGGTGGGTGATGCGCGAGGCCAAGCTTCGCAACAGTGCGCTGGCTCTCGATGCCACAGCTTGGAGCGCCCCGGCATGGGTAGGCAATTTCTGGTCGGACGATATGGTGGACTACTACATCGCCTGGATGCGCGGCCTGCGCGAGGTGCATGGGCTGGAGCTCGATGCCCTGGGCTGTCACAATGAGAAAGGCTGGAACGACAAGTTCGCCAAGAATATGCGTCGTGCGATGGACGAGCGCGGCTTTGGCGACGTGAAGCTCCACGGCTTCGGCAACTGGGGCCGCTCGAAGCTCGATTTCCTCCAGCGTATGCAGGAGGACAAAGAGTTTGCCGATGCCCTCGACGTCGTCTGTGCCCACACTTTCAGCGAAGTTCCGATGACAGCCGAACAACGCGCCATCATCGACCAACTGGGTAAACCCGTCTGGAACAGCGAGGAGCACGTCTACCGTCCCGGCTTCGACTGCCTTATCAGCATCGTCAAGTGCTTCAACGAGAACTATATCGTCAGCGGAGCTACGCGAATCATCAACTGGTACGACATCGCTGGTGTCTATCCCTTGGAACCATACAGCCACGACCCCGCCATGTTGTTGGCGCGCGAACCGTGGAGCGGCAACTATACTGTGCGCGAAGCCCTTTGGGGCTATGCCCACTACGGACAGTTCACCCATCTGGGTTGGCGCTATGTCGATGGCGGTTGTGTCAAACTCGACGGCGGGGGCTCGATGGTCACGCTGCGTGACCCCTCGACTGGCGACTATAGTATCATCATTGAGACCAAGGATGCCAAGCAGGAACAGACCATCAACGTTAAAGTGGCTGGCGGCTTGAAGAAAGGCAAGCTATGCCTGTGGACCAGCGATGCCCGCGCCCAGTTCGTACGCGAGCAAGACATCACGCCCAAGAGGGGCTCGTTCGCCCTCACCGTAAAGCCTGGCACGGTCTATTCGCTCTCCACGACGACTGGTCAGCAGAAAGGCGGCTTTGCCGATGTGCCGGCCTCGCGACCTTTCCCCCTCCCTTATCACGACGACTTCGAACAATATAAAGATATGGCCGCTTGGGGCTACCTGCCCCACTACACCGCCGACCTCATCGGCTGCTTCGAGCTCGTGGAGAACCCCACGCCGAAGAGCCATTCCTCGCGATGCATCCGTCAGACTGTGGGCGCCCACACCCTCAGTTGGGCTCCCGAATGGCACCACTACACTATCCTCGGTGACTCCGCCTGGCGCGACTATGAGGTCAGTGCCGATGTCTACCTGAACCCGCAGGATGAGGCTGGCGTGATGGGCCGCCTGTGCGATGTGGGCTCGGGCTATGGCGTCTGGGCCAAAGGCTACTATCTTAAGCTCGACGACCAAGGTCGCTGCACACTCATCCTCACGCGTGGCAAGCTCGATCAGAAAGAGCTCATCGGCGACAAGGAGCAGCAGGCCGCCATTCTGGCGCGCAAGGATGTGGAGATCGGCGGCGAATACACCTTGGTCGAAGCACAGGTGGCGGGCATAGCGGCCTGCCAGTGGCACAACCTGCGCCTGCGCTTCCTCGGCGACCAGATTACAGGTTATGTCGATGGCAATGAGGTGGTCAAAGCCACGTCCGACCATTATCGCAAGGGCATGGCTGGTCTGATAGTTCCACAGCATGAACGCAGTATCTCAACGCCCTATTTCGACAATCTGCGTATAGCGCCGGTGGGCAACACCCAGCCTCGCGGAAGCCAGAACCTTCCGACGATAGCGCCGATTGGATGACGTATAATGTATAATTGGTAATGTATAATTGACAATTGATAATGAAAAGAAATATATTATTTGTTCTCTTGCTAAGCGTATCGGTGCTTGAGATGGCAGCGCAGGGCTTTCCTGATTTCACCAAGTTGAACTTTGGCTGCGACGGCAACAGCATCACAGCCGGTCAGCAATGGTCGCAGACGGTGGTCGAGCAGCTGGGTTTTGCCACTCACCACAATGTGGCCGTAGGCTCTGCCACCTGGGCCTGCCACCCCGACACACAGGACTACGGCAGCGCTGGCTTTGCCGGCATATCAGGCGGTTGGCTGCCCACCGATGATGCCGCCGAACAGCAGAAACGCCATAACAACTGTTCGAAGGTGCATATTCAGAAATTCATCGCCGAGGTGGAGGCCGGACAGTTTCCAGCGCCCGACGTTTTCGTGTTCTCTATGGGAACGAACGATGGCAATCTCGGCACGGCCGAGGAGGCGCTGAAGGGCAAGAGCCTCGATGAGGTGGACGTCACCACCATGGCCGGTGGCGCGCGTTGGGCAATTCAAACCATCATAGAACGCTTCCCCGACTGCCGCGTCTTCGTCTGCACACCCATCCAGACTGCCGACCCGGGCCACAACGCCTTCAACCTGCGCAAGTGCCAGATTCTGAAAGACATCTGTCGCGCTCTCTCCGTGCAGGTTATCGACTGCTGGGCGGAGTGTGGCATCACGGAGAAGCTGGAGAACGGCCACGGCCAGCGCTACCTGCGCGACGGCCTTCACCCCGACCGCCCCGGTCAGCAGCTCATGGGGCGCTATATCGCGAAGGAAATCCGCAACAACTATTTCTGACCACACAACTCACAATAAACTACGAAGACTATGAAACGCTTAATCCTTTCATTGCTCTGTGCCGCAACAGTTCTTGGCGCACAGGCTCAATGGCGCAGAAATATGACGCCTGCTGACACACTGAAGTCTATCGAACGTCTTGCGGACGGCTCCACGGCCTTCCGGATCTACGCCCCAAAGGCAGAGAGTGTGGCACTGGGCGGAGACCTGGGCGGTTTGAGGGCTCAGTTTCAGAAAGATGATGTTGGCATCTGGACCGCCATCGTTCCCAAGGTGAATACCGACGCCTATCGCTACCACTTCATTGTTGACGGAGTGCGCGTCATCGACCCGCGCTACCGTTTCTTTTCAGAGATAACTCCAGTGGCAACAATCACCAATGGCGAAGACGTCTTCTGGGCGGAGCGTGATGTGCCTCACGGCCCTGTGGCTCAGATATCCTATAAGTCAAAGGTCACTGGCACCACACGGAGCATGCGCGTCTGGACCCCTGCCGGCAAGGCAGCCCAAGGTCCGCTGCCGGTGCTTTACCTCATTCATGGCGCTGGCGACAACGATGCTTCGTGGACCTCAATCGGTAGGGCCGGTTTCATCCTCGACAACCTCTATGCCGAGGGTAAGATCGCTCCGATGATTGTCGTCATGCCCCATGGCGGTATGGACACAGAGAAGTTCGTCGACGAACTCGTAGGCACTATTATGCCGCGTGTGGCTGAGCAGTACAATATCAAGAAGGGAGCAGCAAATACGGCCCTGGCAGGCCTCTCGATGGGCGGACTCGAGACGCTCAACACCTTCATGGCGCACCCCGACCTCTTCGGCTACATCAACGTGATGAGTTCGGGATGGTTCCGCAGCAACGAAACCGACCGTCAGGCCAAGACCGAGCGCCTTCGCCAGATCGCTCCTACGCTGAAAAAGACGGTGCGTCTGCTGCGCTTCACTATGGGTGGGCAGGAGGATTTTGCCTATGCCAGCTGCCAGCAGACCCTTAAGTGCTTCGATGAGGCTGGAATCAAATACGAATATAGCGAGACGCCCGGAGGCCACAGCTGGCATGTGTGGCACTACGACCTCCGCGATTTCGCTCCCCGTCTGTTTAAGTAGGCGCATGAAATCAATCGTCCTATTAACCACATAATCTTAAAGCTGTAAACAATGATGAGAAAGATAGTATGTATAGTCCTCTGCCTCTTCATCTGCTTTGGACTTGAGGCCAAGAAGAATGGCAAGACCACGGCGCAGCAACTGAGCTCCCGTCTGACGCGCCTGGCGAAGAAAGGCATAATGTTCGGGCATCAGGACGATCCCTTCTACGGCCTTGGCTGGAGTTATGAGGAAGGACGTAGCGACGTCCGCGACCTCACGGGCGACTACCCGGCCGTGATGGGCTTCGAATTAGGCGGCATCGAGCTGGGCGATGAGAAGAACCTCGACAGCGTGCCTTTCCAGGTGATGCGCCGCGAGATTCTTGCGCAGCACCGGCGCGGCGGTATTGTCACCATCTCATGGCATCCCCGTAACCCGCTTACGGGAGGCACCGCCTGGGTCAATGGCGAAGAACGGAGCAAGAACACCGTGGCTGCGGTGCTGCCTGGCGGCAGATCGCATGGCGTGTTCGAAATCTGGCTGAGACGCCTCACCGCCTTCCTCGCCTCGCTGACCGACGAGCAGGGCCGGCCGATTCCCTTCATCTTCCGTCCTTGGCACGAGAACAGCGGCGGCTGGTTCTGGTGGGGGCGCGGCCTGTGCTCCAGCCAGGAGTACCGCGCGCTGTGGAATATGACGCAAGATTTTGTGGCGCAGACGCTGCCTTATAACATCCTCTGGAGCTGGAGCCCCAACTACGGCTTCGAAGCCGACGTGCTCGATACCTATCCCGGCCACGACCGCGTGGACATCATCGGGCTCGACGCCTACCAGCAGCGCAATGGTGAAGAGGCCTTCATCAAGCAGCTGAACAAGGACCTCGCCACGCTGTGCCAGCTGGCCCGCGAAGGCCGACGGCTGGTGGCGCTCACCGAGTGCGGCTTCCAGAATATCCCCGACCCGACGTGGTGGACGCGCGTGCTGCAGCCTCAGATCGAGAAATACCCCATCAGCTATTTCCTTGTCTGGCGCAACGCCGACCGCCGTCAATATTTCGCGCCGGCTCCCGGCACGGCTGATGCCAAGAACTTCTGTGAGATGGTAAAGAGCAAGAAAATAATGATGTTGAAAGATATTGCAAAATGACAGACTTCGAACAAAAACTTAATCGCTTGAGGGCACACCACGAAGAGCTGCTCGAGCGCACCAACGAACCACTGCCATGGGGCAATGGCATTTACGAGAAATATAAATACCCCATTCTCACGGCTGAGCATATGCCCCTGGAGTGGCGCTACGACTTCTCGCCCGAGGACAACCCCCACCTGATGCAGCGTATCATGATAAATGCCGTTTTCAATGCCGGCGCCATCAAACTTGGCGGCCGCTATCTGCTGGTCTGTCGCGTCGAGGGGGCCGACCGCAAGAGCTTCTTCGCCGTAGCCGAGTCGCCAAACGGCATCGACCGCTGGCGCTTGTGGCCCGAACCGATCACGATGCCCGAGGCTGCCGAGCCAGCTACTAACATCTATGATATGCGCCTGACGCAGCACGAGGACGGCTGGATCTATGGTGTGTTTTGCGCCGAGCGCCACGACGACAGCTGCCCCGGCGACCTCAGTGCTGCCACGGCCACTGCTGCTCTCGCGCGCACGCGTGATTTAATAATGTGGGAACGACTTCCCGACCTGAAGTCCAGGAGCCAGCAGCGCAATGTGGTGCTTCACCCCGAGTTCGTCGATGGCCGCTACGCCTTCTACACCCGTCCGCAGGACGGCTTCATCGACACTGGCAGCGGTGGCGGCATAGGTTGGGCGCTGGTTGATGATATCACCCGTGCCGAGGTTACCGACGAGGTGATAATCAACGCCCGCCATTACCACACCATTCAGGAGGTGAAGAACGGCGAGGGGCCGGCTCCGCTCAAGACGCCGCAGGGCTGGTTGCATCTGGCTCATGGCGTGCGAGGCACGGCCGACGGCCTGCGCTATGTGCTCTATATGTATATGACGGCCCTTGACGACCCCACGCGCGTAATCGCCCAGCCCGGAGGCTATTTTCTCGTGCCCGAAGGTCAGGAGTACCTTGGCGACGTGATGAACGTGGCCTTCTCCAACGGCTGGATTATGGATGACGACGGCCGTGTGCTCATCTATTACGCTACGGCCGACACGCGCTTGCACGTGGCCGTATCGTCGGTCGAGCGCCTTGTGGACTACTGCATGAACACCCCCGAGGATGGTTATACCACGGCCGCCAGCGTAGAAACTATCAAGCAACTAATCCAAAAGAACAAACAATGGCAAAGTTAACGGAAAAGATTGGCTATGGCTTCGGCGATATGTCGTCGTCGATGTTCTGGAAGGTATTCTCCTACTACCTCCCCTTCTTCTATAGCAACGTCTTTGGCCTGACGCTGGTTGATGCCGGCCTGCTAGTGCTTGTCACCCGCATCTGGGACGCCGTCAGCGACCCTATGATGGGCGTCGTCGCCGACCGCACCTCCACGCGCTGGGGCAAATACCGTCCTTACCTCCTGTTTGTGGCTCCGTTGTTCAGCATAGCGGGAATATTGCTGTTCACCACGCCCGACTGGGGGTATGGCGCCAAGCTCATCTACGCCTACGTGACCTATATCCTCATGATGACCGTCTATACCGGTATAAATGTGCCTTACGGCGCCATGCTGGGCGTGATGACCGATGATTCTCAGGAGAAGACGGTGTTCTCCAGCTTCCGGATGTTCTTTGCTTACGGCGGTTCGTTCATAGCCTTGGCAGCCTGGGAACCTATCGTGAACGCTTTCAAGGGTCTGGGACAGACCACCGCTTCGGCTTGGCAGCACGCTATGATTGTCGTAGCGGCCCTTTGTTTCGTGCTTTTCATAGCTTGCTTCGCCTTGACGCGCGAGCGCGTGAAGACGCTCTCCACCGTCAGTGTGGGCTCCGACCTCAAGGCTCTGCTGAGCAACCGCCCGTGGTGGCTGCTTATCGGCGCAGCCCTCTGCTTCAACCTCTTCAGCACAGTCCGCGGCGCCACCGTCGCCTATTATTTTGCCGACATAATCGGCTTCGGCAAAACACTTGATTCTACGCTTTTCTCTTTCCATTTCTCACTCCTCTTCTATGCCGGCCTGTTCCTCAGCGTGGGCGAGGTCAGCAATATGGTCGGCGTGGCCATCACCGTGCCCCTGGCCCGTAGGCTGGGCAAGAAGTCGCTCTTTATCTGCGTGAACGCAGCACTGATAGTGCTTAGCATCTGTTTCTTCTTCATCCCCGTCACGCCCGCAGGCTTTTGGCTGATGTTGCTTTTCCAGGTGCTTATCTCTATCCTCACGGGTATTATGTCGCCGCTGGTATGGTCTATGTATGCCGACGTCTCGGACTATGCCGAGCATCGCTTCCATACCGCCTCCACCGGCCTTATCTTCTCGAGTTCGTCGATGGCCCAGAAGTTTGGCGGCGCCATTGGCGGCGCTGCCGTCCTGTGGCTGCTCTCGGCCTGTGGCTATACTCCCCGCACCGACGAGCAGGTGGCAGCGCAGGCTGTCATCAGTCAGCCCGAGTCGGCCCTGCTGTGTCTTCGCTATCTTATGTCGTTCATCCCGGCTGCCGTTGCTCTGCTGGCCATCGTGGTCTGCTATTTCTATCCTCTGACCACGGAGCGTGTCAATGAGATAAACAGGCAACTCAAGCTGTCGCGTAATAAATCAGGAAATGAGTGAGACGAATGAACAGGTGCTGAGGGCTGAGGCCCTCGCGTGCCTGACCGAAAATATCTTGCCGTTCTGGCTCGAACGTATGGCGGACCACGAGCGTGGAGGGTGGTATGGGCAGATGACGGGGCGTGGCGTCTTGGTCAAGGAAGCCACGCGCGGAGCCGTCCTTTATGCCCGCCTGCTTTGGACATTCTCTGCAGCCTATCGCGTTTTGGGCTCGATCGAGGAGCGTGATGCTATCGACCGTGCGGCGCTCTTGGCAGCCGCCCGGCGTACGAAGGACTATGTGGAGCGCTGTTTTCTCGACCGTGAATACGGCGGCGCCTTTTGGAGCGTGACGGCCGATGGCCAGCCTGCCGACGCCAAGAAGCAGTTCTACGCTCTCGGTTTCATGGTCTATGGTTTCTCGGAATATGCTCGTGCCACGGGCGACGACGGACCGTTGCGGACGGCCCTGCGGCTTTACGATGTCATCGAGCACCATGGCTGGGACGCGCAGTATGGGGGCTACATCGAGGCTTGCCGGCGCGACTGGCAGCCTATTGCCGACCTGCGGCTGTCGGAGAAGGACGAGAACCAGCCCAAGAGTCAGAATACCCATCTGCACATCCTTGAACCCTACACCAATCTGTTGCGGGCGTTGCGCGAGGCCATCGGTCGCGACGAGGCTGCAAGCGGTGGGGGAGGGGAGTGGAATCGCTTCCTCTGCGAGAATGTTCAGCGCCTGAAAGTGTCCATCACGAGGCTGATAGACATCTTCACCGAGAAGATACTGAACCCGCACACCCACCACCTCGACCTCTTCTTCGCGCTCGACTGGACGCGCACGAGTTCTCTCTCGAGCTACGGCCACGATATTGAGTGCTCTTGGCTCATTCACGAGGCAGCGCTGGTGCTCGGCAATAAGGAGTTGCTCGGGCGCGTGGAACCTGTTGTGCGTGATGTGGCGCGGGCGAGCGAGGAGGGTCTGCAGTCTGATGGCTCTATGATTTATGAGACGTTTGACGCTGACCGCCACTGGTGGGTCCAGGCCGAGACCGTCGTGGGCTTCCTGAATCTGTACCAGCATTTTGGCGACCGCCGTGCCTTAGAGATAGCCCAGCGCTGCTGGCGCTACATCAAGGCCAACCTCATCGATGAGGAGCTCGGCGAGTGGTATTGGAGCCGGCGTGCCGATGGCAGCTTGAACCTCGACGACGACCATGCCGGCTTCTGGAAGTGTCCTTACCACAACAGCCGTATGTGTCTGGAGATTTTGGAGAGGCTTAGGAGGAATGAAAAGTGAAAAGTGAAAAGTGAAAAATGAAAAGTGAGGAATGAAAAGTGAAAAATGAAAAGTGAAAAATGAAAAGTGAAAAATGAAAAGTGAAAAATGATAGTTTCATCTCCGGGTGTCAACAGCTATATTATTGCCTAAAAAAGAGCAAGCCTTGGCGGGAAGTGTCCGGCCAAGGCTTGTTCTGTAATAGTGGTGTAGAACTGTGTTGTCCTTGCTGTGTCGGTGGGCTTAAGCCTTCACGCGGCCCTGATAGCTGCCGTCGCGAGTGTCAACCTCGATAATCTCGCCCTCGTTGATGAAGAGGGGCACGCGCACCTCGGCGCCGGTTTCTACCTTTGCGGGCTTGAGAGTGTTGGTGGCGGTGTCGCCCTTGAGGCCGGGCTCTGTCCACGTCACGGCGAGCTTCACCTTGACGGGTACATCGGCATAAAGGACGGTCTCGGTGCTAGCGTCGGTGACCACTTCTACGTTCTCGCCTTCCTTCATAAAGTCCACGCCGTTGATCTGGTCCTTAGCGATGGGGATCTGCTCGAAAGTCTCATTGTTCATAAAGATGTAGTCCTCGCCTTCCATGTAAAGGAACTGGTAGCTGCGGCGCTCTACGCGTACGTCCTCGAGCTTCTCGCCGATGTTGAAACGGCGCTCGAGCACGTTGCCGCTGACAACGTCCTTCAGGGTTGTGCGCATGATGGTGTTGCCCTTGCCAGGCTTCACGTGCAGGAAGTCGATGCAGAAATAGAGCTTACCATCCATACGGATGCAGGTGCCCTTCTTGATGTCTTGTGAGTTAATCATACGAATTAACGATTTTACGATTTACGATTTACTATTTATTGATACTCTGTAAAAAAAGCGTTGTGAGGTGGCTGCGAGGCCTTTACTTCTCTAAATCGGGTGCAAAGGTAATGAAAATTAGTGAAAATGAGCAAAAGTTTTGGGAAAATCTTGCGTGAATGAAAAAAAGTATCTACTTTTGCAGCCCGATAAGCACATAAGCGCACAAATTATAAATAAATATAGCAATGAAAAGAACTTTCCAACCCTCCAATCGCAGAAGAAAGAACAAGCACGGTTTCCGTGAGCGTATGTTAACAGCTAATGGCCGTCGCGTACTCGCATCACGTCGTGCTAAGGGCCGCAAGAAGCTCACCGTATCGGACGAGCGCCACGGTAAATAATCTGCACGTCCATCGCTGAGCGCGCTCGGCATCACGGATGGTGACGCTTGAGGCTTCAAGAGTCGAGCAGAGCTCGATAGAACGACTCGGCACGTTAACAGACTAACAAACAATAGCGCCTACGGCCTGTTTAATTGTTAGACTGTTAACGTGTTCGTGTTTTCAAGGACCTGCCAACCGGCTAATTTGTTAACTTGTTAATCCGTTAATCCGTTAATCTGTTAATTCGTTAATTTGTTAATCCGTTAATCCGTTAATCTGTTAATTCGTTAATTTGTTAATCCGTTAATCCGTTAATCCGTTAATGTGTTAACCTGAAACGATGGGATTCTTTAAGAAAATATTCAGTACGTACGTCTGGGGCAATCTCCTTGCCATGGCCGCAGTGGCGGCCCTGGCAGTGTTTGTGCTGTGGAAGGGTCTGGCTCTGTACACCAACCACGGCGAGACCGTCACGGTGCCGTCGCTTGTGGGCCTGCAGGAGAGCGATGCCCTCTATACGCTCGAGCGCGCTGGTCTCAGGGGCCTTGTCGTGGATTCGGCCTACAACAAGCGTAAGCCTACTGGCAGTATACTCGACCAGCAGCCTGCGGCAGGCTTCAAGGTGAAGGCCGGGCGCGAGATCCATCTCACTATAAACTCGGCACAGACGCCTACACTGCCCCTGCCTGATGTGGCCGACAACAGTTCGCTGCGCGAGGCGCAGGCCAAGCTCACGGCCATGGGCTTCAAGCTGGGGCCGGTGGAGTATATCCCTGGCGACCGCGACTGGGTGTATGGTGTCAAGAGCCGTGGCCGCAATGTCTATCCGGGCGAGCGTGTGCCCGTAGATGTACCGCTCATCCTGCAGGTGGGCAATAGCGCTGCCGACGAGGACCTCGACGAATGGGACGACAGCCTCGACGTGGTCATCGACGACGACCCCGTTGCCGAACCCTCGGGAGATGACTATGGCCTCGACCTAATCGATCTTTAGTGCAATGGTCGTTCCCGGCGAACATACCCCCGACAGCGGACTGCAGCTCCCCGACAGCGAACTGCAGCTCCCCGACAGCGGACTGCAGCTCCCCGACGACGAGCTGGAGCTTGACGACGAAGGGCTGGAAGTGGCCTCCGACGGCACTCTCTATGAGCACCGTCGCGTCGTCGCTGATAAGGGCCAGACGCTTCTGCGCGTAGATAAATTCCTGATGGAACATCTGCGCGACACGAGTCGTGCCCGGATTCAGCGGGCTGCCGAGGCAGGTTGTATTCACGTCAACGACCGCCCCGTCAAGAGCAACTACCGCGTGAAGCCCTTCGACGTGGTCACACTTATGCTCGACCATCCGCGCTTCGAGACGGAGATCACGGCCGAAGACATCCCGTTGCGCATCGTCTATGAGGACGACGACCTGCTCGTGGTGGACAAAGCCGCCGGCATGGTCGTTCATCCGGGCGTGGGCAACTACACGGGCACCCTCGTGAATGCCCTCGCCTGGCACTTGCGTGAAGATCCCAAGTACAACCCCAACGACCCTAACGTTGGACTGGTGCATCGCATTGACAAGGACACGAGCGGCCTGCTCGTCGTGGCCAAGACGCCAGAGGCCAAGACCCACCTCTGCCACCAGTTCTTCGTGCACTCCACCCGCCGCCAATACTACGCCTTGGTGTGGGGCAGCTTCGAGTCGCAGGAGGGCACGATAGAGGGAAATATCGCCCGCGACCCACGCGACCGCCAGCGCATGACGGTGCTGCCGCCCGGCAGCGATCAGGGCAAGCCGGCCGTGACGCATTGGCGACAGATCGAGGCCTTCGGGCCCGTGACGCTGGTGGAGTGCGTACTCGAGACGGGGCGCACGCATCAGATCCGCGCCCACATGAAGTCGATAGGCCACCCCCTCTTCTCCGACGAGCGCTACGGCGGCAGCGAGATCCTGCGCGGACAGCCCACGGCCAAGTACAAGCAGTTCGTGCAGAACGCCTTCGCCATATGTCCGCGCCAGGCCCTGCACGCACGCACCCTCGGATTCGTGCATCCTCGCACGCGGCAGGAGCTGTTCTTCGAGAGCCCTCTGCCCGAGGACCTCACTGAGCTAATCAACAAGTGGCGCGCCTACGCGCGTACCTTAGTATAATAAAACTTCCCTTTAATTCCCAGCAAACAAAGTTTGCAAAAGATAAGAATATGGAAAAGAAAAATGTGATAGCCATCGTCTGTGGTGGCGACAGCTCGGAGCACGACGTCTCGCTGCGCAGTGCCCAGGGCATCTATAGTGTCATCGACAAGGAGCGTTTTGAAGTCTATGTCGTAGAGCTCAAAGGGCTCGTCTGGGAGGCACACCTCGAGGGCGACAAGCGCTCTGCGGTGAACCGCGACGACTTCTCGTTCAAGGTGGGCCGCCGCACCGTGCGCCCCGATTTCGCATATATCACTATTCATGGCACCCCGGGCGAGGATGGTACGCTCCAGGGCTATTTCGACCTTATCCGCATGCCTTACAGCACGAGCGGCGTGCTCGTAGAGGCCATGACCTTCAATAAGTTCACGCTGAACCAGTACCTGAAAGGCTTCGGCGTGAGCGTCTCCGAGAGTCTCGTGGTGCGCAAGGGCAGCGAGGACCTCGTCACCGACGACGAGATCATCAACCACATCGGGTTGCCCTGCTTCGTAAAGCCCAACGCCGGCGGCTCGAGCTTCGGCGTGACGAAGGTGAAGACGCTCGAGCAGCTGCGCCCGGCCATAGCCTTGGCCATGGGCGAGAGCGACGAGGTGATGGTTGAGGCTTTCATGCCCGGCACGGAGCTAACGTGCGGCTGCTACAAGACGGCCGCCGGCTCGCACGTCTTCCCCGTCACGGAGGTGGTGACGCACAACGAGTTCTTCGATTACGATGCCAAGTACAACGGCTCGGTCGATGAGATAACCCCCGCGCGCATCAGCGACGACCTGCGCGACCGCGTACAGGCTCTCACCAGCGCCATCTACGATATCCTCGGCTGCTCGGGCATCATACGCGTGGATTACATCGTCACGAAGGTCAAGGGCGACGACGGCAGCGAGCGCGACCGCATAAATATGCTCGAGATCAACACTACGCCCGGCATGACGGCCACCAGCTTCATACCACAGCAGGTGCGCGCCGCCGGCCTCGACCTGAAGGAAGTGCTCACCGAGATTATAGAGGATAAGCTGTAGTAATTCCGAATTACAAATGACGAATTACAAATTACAAATAAGGATTACCTATAGAGTTTGAAGGTGGTTTGAATTCTTCATTCGTCATTCCGTCATTCGTCACTCGTCATTCTTCATTCTTCACTCGTCACTCGTCATTCGTCACTCGTCATTCGTCACTCGTCACTCGTCATTCCGTTATGCAAAGCAATCAGATTCCAGAAGAGTTCAAAGACATTCGTCCTTATGCCGACGATGAGGTGCGCGGCGCCATCGACAGCCTGTTGCACGACCGCCAGTTCTCCCGACTGCTCAAGAGCTTTGTGCCCGTGCTGCCGGTGAGCTGGAGCCGAGGCTTGCTGCGGCTGGCGAGCACGGGCGTCCACTCTACGCTCGACTTTCAGCTGCGCTTCATGAAGCCCGTGGTGCGCTATATCCTGCGCCGCTATTCCACCGGCCATTCCTTTGCCTTCGACGGCATAGCGCCCGGCGCGGAGCGCTACACGTTCATCAGCAACCATCGCGATATCGTGCTCGACAGCGCCATACTCGACCTTATGCTCCACGATGCCGGCTTCCCCACGACCGTGGAGATCGCCATTGGCGACAACCTGCTCATTTACCCATGGATCCGCACGCTGGTGCGGCTGAACAAGACGTTCATCGTACAGCGCTCGCTGTCGATGCGCGAGATGCTGAACGCCTCGCAGACCATGAGCCGATACATGCATTTTGTTGTCAACGAGAAGCACGAGAATATTTGGATCGCGCAGCGCGAAGGACGAGCCAAGGACAGCGACGACCGCACGCAGGACTCCGTGCTGAAGATGATGGTGCTGGGCGGCGAAGGCTCCGCCGTGGAGCGCCTGCAACACATGCACCTCGTGCCACTGGCCCTCAGCTACGAGTACGACCCCTGCGACTACCTCAAGGCCTCGGAGTTTCAGCTCAAGCGCGACGTCAAAGGCTTCAAGAAGAGCAAGCAGGACGACCTCGACAATATGCGCACGGGCATCTTCGGGCGCAAGGGTCACGTACATTTCCAGGCCACGCCCTGCCTCGACGGCTGGCTCGCCGGGCTCGACCCGTCGCTGCCCAAGACGGAGCTCTTCCCCCTTGTGGCGCAGCACATCGACCGCGCCATTCATAGCAGCTACCGCCTTTACGCCCCGAACCTCGTGGCTGCCGACATGCTCTCAGCCGAAGCCGAGCGCCATCCGCGCTACTCCGACAGCGCCCGCAAGGCCTTCGACGACTACCTCGACGAGCGCGTGGCCAAGGCCGGTGAGCGCGTGAAGGCCGCCGGTGTAGAGCCCGACGAGGCGTTCCTGCGCGAACGTATTATCATAATGTATGCTAACCCCGTATTCAACTATGAAAAAGCTATTGCTGCTGACAATCCTCGCCCTTAGCCTCGCAGGCTGCAGCGAGGAGAAAAAAGAGAAATATCCGCCTATGGTCACGGAGATGGCCGTCATGGAGTCCGATGCATCGGGCGTCATTCGCAGTTTCACCACCGACGCAGGGCGCAGCTTCACGCTCGTGTCGCCTTACACCGGAGTGACGCCGCGCGCGCTGTGGCGCTTCCTCGTGGGATTTGTAGAGGAGACCGACGGCCGCGCTACGGTATATTCGCTCGAGGGCGTCGTCGTGCCGCGCGACAGCACGCACAACGCCGCCGTCGTGCGCGACCCCGTAGGCTTCGTCAGCGGTTGGACGGGCGGCGGCTTCGCAAATCTCCATCTGACGCCGAAGACCAAGGGCGGCACACACACCTGGGGCTATGTGCGCGACAGCGTCTACGCCAACAGCCTCGGCGGCACCACATATTGCCTCTCGCTCTTCCACCGCCAAGGCTCCGACCCCTTGGCCTACAGCGCCGATACGTATGTCAGCATACCCTTCGACAGTATCGCCAGCGAGCCCGACTCCACCGACTTGCTCGAGCTCACCGTTGCCACCTTCGACGGCCCCCGCACCGTCACATTCATCCTGCATCGCTGAAGCAAACCTACGCGCTTTACCGTTCCCGGCGCTTCTCCGCCGGGTCCTTTGAAAGTTTACCGTTCCCGGCGTTTCTCCGCCGGGTCCTTTGTCGTCTTTGCCGCGCCCCTTTCCCCCGCCTTTCTGCAGAAAGTGGCAATTTTTTTACCGTGAAAACCAAGAAAGTAAGCTAAACAAAGGTTAAAAGTGCTGATTTATGTCGCTGACATCCGATAAAAGTGTTATTTTTGCACCCAATGACACTTTATTTATTCACGCACGCGTAAACTAACTATCGACACTATAATGAAATCAAGACTCCTATTGATTGCGGCGCTTGCACTCGTGACCACGGCAAGCTTCGCTCAGCGCAAGACCGACCGCCTCGACCGCGCTCTGGTGGCCGTGCCCGCCAATGTCAACGGCGGCAGCGGCAGTGGCAACTTCGTAAGCTGGAAGATTTTCGGTGAGGAATACTACGACGTCACCTACAACCTCTACGCCAACGGCTCCCTCGTAAAGGGAGGCCTCAAGGTTGGCTGCTTCAGCCACACCGGCGGTAATGCCACGACGAAGTACCAGGTGGCAGCCGTGGTCAATGGCGTGGAGCAAGAGAAGTCGGCCGAGGTCACGCGCTGGAACAGCGGCTACCTCGATATCCCCGTGGCCAAGGTCGCCGACCGCGCCGGCGCCGATGCCACCAGCGAATATTTCCTCAACGACATCTCGTTGGGTGACGTCACGGGCGACGGCATCCCGGAGTTCATCGTCAAGCGCAACTACTCGGGCGACATCCGTAACTCAGCCAACACCACACGCTTCCACCACTACGAGTGCTACACGCTCGCCGGCGAGCGCCTCTGGTGGATCGACCTCGGCCCCAATATGATGGCCGGCCCCGATGAGCAGTGGGACCTCGTGGCCTTCGACTGGGACGAGGACGGCCGCGCTGAGTGCGTTATGCGCGGCGCCGACAATATGATCATCCACACCGCCACCGGCCGCGAGATCAAGATCGGCAACATGAGTTATGTAGCTCCGCGCGACGAATACACGCGCAACGGAGCCGAATACTTGCTCTACCTCAACGGAGCCACCGGCGAGCCCTACGGATGGGACGGCGCCACCGACAAGTTCACGCCGATGACCTACCCCCTGCCGCGCTTCGAGACCGGCGAGAGCGACTACAAGACGGCGTGGTGGGAGAACGACACCGGCCACCGCTCCAGCAAGCACTACTTCGGAGCACCCTTCCTCGACGGACGCCACGCCAGCATCTTCCTCGGCCGCGGCTGCTACACGCGCCATAAGATGTGCGCCCTCGACGTAGACCCCGCAACGCACGAACTCAGCATCCGCTGGCGATGGGCCAACAACAACGGCTGGAACGACCCATGGTTCGGCAACGGATTCCACAACTTCGCCATTGCCGACGTCGACTGGGACGGCCGCGACGAGATCGTCTTCGGCTCAATGATCATCGACGACAACGGCAAGGGACTCTGCACCACAGGCCTCGGCCACGGCGACGCGCAGCACTGCGCCGACTTCGACCCCTACCGCCACGGACAGGAGCAGTTCAACTGCAACGAGGACGAGCCCGCATGCACCTACTGGAACGCCACCACGGGCAAGATCTACTACCGACTCCAGTCGGGCAGTGACGACGGCCGCGCCCTCTGCGCAAACTTCTCAAACGCCTTCCCCGGTTCCATGGGACGCACCACCCAGTCGGGGCTCGTCAGCACCGTGGCAGATAAGGTAGTGGAGGGCGGACCTGCCACCGGCGACTCCAACGACGCACTCTTCTGGAGCCACCTCAACGCACGCATCTTCTGGGACGGCGACCTCTGCGACGAGGTCCTCGACAGCCCCGGCACTATGCGTGAGGCAGCCGTCTACAAGCCCGGCGGCGGACGCCTGTTCACCTCCAGCGGCTGCCAGATGAACAACGACTCGAAGAACAACCCCTGCGCACTGGCCGACATCTTCGGCGACTGGCGCGAGGAAATCGTCGTGCGTGCCAACAACAGCGCAGCCATACGAATCTACACCACGGCCATTCCCACAACATTCCGCATCTACACCCTCTGGCACGACCATCAGTACCGCAACGCCATGGTGTGGCAGTGTGTGGGCTACAACCAGCCGCCCCACAAGAGCTACTTCCTCGGACAGCTCGAGGGCATAACCATAGCCCCGCCGCCGCTCACCACCACCGGACGCACGCTCCTCGCCGACGGAGCCACTATCACCGCCGCCAACAACGGACAGCACGTGCTCCTTGGCGAGACGGCCAACACGTCGGTCACCATCGCCGCAGGCGCAGAGCCCGCAGTGGCCACATTCTACGTTCCCACATGGGTGCAGGGCACCAATAGCTCGATACTCAACGGCACGGCAAAGGTCAACACCGAAGTCTATGTCTGCACCGTAGCCTCAGGAGCCTTCTCCGGCACGACGCGCATCGTCAAGCAGGGCGACGGAATCCTCACCCTGCCCGCAGCCGACTTCACCAACACCGGCAACACCGACGTCTGGGCCGGCACGCTCAACTTCGACGGCAAACTGCTCAGCAGCAGCCTATGGCTCAACCGCTTCGCGGAGCTCAACTCCAACGGCGGACAGTTCCGTCGCATAAAGATGGACTACGCCTCAGTGCTCCGCCCCGGCGGCGCCGACGCCAAGGGCTCACTCACCACCGACTCGCTCCTCCTCGGCTTCGGCTCGCGCCTGCAGATGGACGTCTATAGCGACGGCGCAGCCTCCGATGTCATCAAAGCCCGCGTGCTCAATATCGAGACCAAGCTCACAGGCAGCTGGCTCACCTACGGGCCCAAATACCTCGCTCCCGTCATCGAGCTCGTGCCACACACCGCAGGCACCGACCTCGCCGCCGGCAGCTACCTCCTCTTCGAAGGCCTCGAGGAAGTCAAGGGCGGCAAGCTCGACGACGTCATCATCGAAGGCCTCGGCACCAGCATCAAGGCCGAGCTCGAGCAGCAGGGCGATAAGATCTACCTCAAAGTCAGCACCGTGCGCCAGGCCGGCGACATCGTATGGACGGGCGCCGAGAGCACCACCTGGCAGTTCGGCGGCGACGAGAACTTCGCCCTCGCCAACGACCCCGCTTCCCACGAGAGCTTCATCACGGGCGACGTCGTGCGCTTCACCGACGACGCCACCAAGTTCTCCGTGAGCCTCAAGGGCGACGTCGAGGCCAAGACCGTCATCGTGGACGCCTCGAAGAACTACACCTTCGGCGGCACAGGAGCCATCGTGGGCACATCAGCACTCGAGAAGCGCGGAACGGGCATGCTCACCATAGGCAACGACAACACCTACACCGGAGGCACACGCATCAGCGGCGGCGTGCTCTCGGTGAAGTCGCTCTCCAACGAGAACCAAGCCGTAGGCAACCTCGGAGGCGTCACCACCGTGGCCACAAAGTTCATCATCGAGAACGGCGCCGAGCTCCGCTCCACAGCGGCCGTGACGCAGGGCTCGCCCATGCAGATGCTCACCGACGAAGGCGGCGTGATCAACAACTCGGCCGACTTCATCGTCAACAAACCCATGACTGGAACCCTCCTCACAAAGAAAGGCAACGGATGGATGAAGATGAACACCGCTAGCACACTCCAGCGCCTCGTCCTCCAGGCCGGAACAGTGCAGTGTTATAATGCCAACAAGGTGGCCAACACCGTGGAGTTCGAGGGCGGAACCTACACCGAGAACACCGGCAGCAGCTTCACTCTCCACGTGGCCAAGGGCAAGACAGGCTTCTGGAACACCGCCAACCGCGCATCCTATTCCAACAAAGTCACCGGCGAAGGCACACTCACCATCTATTGCGAGGAAGAGAAAGGCAGCTCATGGTTTGCCACGCGCACACAGCTCGGGCTCGACTTCCGCCAGTTCGAGGGAACCATCAAGGCCACTGGCCGCACCGACGACAGCGGAGC
This sequence comes from Bacteroidaceae bacterium, assembly GCA_017429945.1. Lineage (GTDB taxonomy): Bacteria > Bacteroidota > Bacteroidia > Bacteroidales > Bacteroidaceae > Physcousia. The sequence continues at coordinate 18,359 of JAFRNY010000076.1, read as the reverse complement.
ACGATGGACGCTCAACACCACCAACGGTATGCCAAAGGCCACGCTCAACATCGCCGACGGGCTCACCGTGCAGAACACCGGCAAGACCTTCGCCATAGGCAGAGTCACAGGCGACAAAGGTAAGCTCGGAGGCTATGCCTCATTCGCCAACGACGGCAAGACCGGCGCCAACACCTGGCAGATCGGCTACGACGGCAACTGGACGTGGAGCGGAATCGTCACAGCCAACTCAAGCCTCGTGAAAGTAGGGGAGGGCAAGGTCACGCTCGGAGGTAAGAACGACCACACAGGCACCACGAAAGTCAACGCCGGCGAGCTCTGCGTCAAGAGCGGCGGACAGCTCGGAACGGGCGCCCTCACCGTGGCCAACGGAGCCAAGCTCTCGGGCGTCACGACCGCCGCAGTGCCTCTCGTTAACAGCACCGTCACCATCAACGCCGGCGGCACACTCGCCGTAGGCACAAGCGCCACAGCCACCGTAGGCCTCATCGACTTCGGAGGCAAGAACGTCACCATGGCCAAGAACTCCATCCTCGAAGTCGGCATCAACCGAGCCGCCACAGAGACGGCCACCGGCGGCACAAGCCTCCAGAATATCGGCAAGCTCACAATCAATGCCACCGTCAAGCTTCACTACTCGTCCACCTTCGTCGAGAACATCAAGGAAGGCGACGAGGTGCGCCTCTGGGCCGACGTCACGTCAGTCTCCGGAACGCCCGTCCTCGATGAAGAATCCTACATCGTCGACGCAGCGCAAGGGCTCTACTGGGACGCCACCGACATCGCCAAAGGCATCCTGCGCGTCACCAAGACAGTGCCCGTAGGCATCGCCGCCGTGCCCGCCGCCACCTCAGCCGCCGACCGCTACACCATCGACGGCCGCCGCACCAACGCCACGCGCCGCGGGCAAGTCTACGTAGTAGGCAACCGCAAAGTGCTCGTAAAATAATCCCCCTCCGTCCCGTTTCTTACGTTGCGATTCCATCGCAACAATCCTCCCCCTCACGCAAACACCTCCCCAAGCACCGCCAGGCTCTTCAGCTCTGGCAGCTCGGGGATATGGAGGCGGTAGAACAGCACCACGATCTCCAGCGCACGGCGGCGCATGGCGCCGTTGAGCCCCACCGCCTGCATCGAGCGGATATTCATGCGCAGGAACTTAGGCACCAGAGCCGACTCCTCCGCGTTCAGGTAATACCTATGCGAAGGCGCGGTATCGACAAACGTCGCCGACTGAAGGTCGAAGAGCGCACCCTCGTGCCAGTCGTCGACATTGGGCATGAAACCGAGAAAACGGCTCAGCTTCATCAGGAACACAACGTGGAAATTAGCGAAATGGTTCTCCGTCTCGTCGAACCATTCCAGACTGCTCAAGGCGAAGGCAAACAGCTCCGCGTTAGTCTGCTCCGAGCGCAGCGCGTGGCCCAGAATATCGCCCAGGAAAATAGCGATGGCAGCCTTGTGAGGGTGGAACGGGAAATCGTGCCAAGGGCGCCACACCTCCAGCTCGCGCGGCTTCTGCAGGCCCGCAGAGGCGCGCGGCTCCCACGCCACCTCCACAAGCGTCAGCGGAGCCCACGTGCTCGCCCGCACCGCCGAGCGCGGGCCGCCCGTGCGGCGAACGATGAAGTCCACCGTGCCGGCCGTCTCGGTGAAGATGCTCGTGATAATCTTGTCGTCGCCGTAGCGCAGCGACCGCAGCACTATGCCTCGCGTTCGGTTCATAGCCGCAAAAGTAGCAAAAAACATACAAACAGCGAGCCCTTTGCCATAAAATAGACTCAAAATAAATATTTTTCCTCGAAATATTTGGCGCGTATCATATTTTGCACTACCTTTGCACCCGCAAATCAGACCCATAACCACAAGGTTGCTGATTCAAGCATCGGTTTGGTCCATTCGTCTATCGGTTAGGACGAGAGATTTTCATTCTCTAAAGAGCAGTTCGACTCTGCTATGGACTACTTAAGTTAAACGAAAAAATATAGAAAAAGAAGAAATGGCAAATCATAAGTCATCACTCAAGAGAATCCGCCAGGAGCAGAAGCGCCGCCTCCACAACCGCTACTACGCGAAGGCTATGCGTGCTGCTGTGCGTAAACTGCGTGCAACAACTGACAAGGCCGAGGCCGAGACAATGTATCCTTCCGTACAGAAGATGCTCGACAAGCTCGCTAAGGTCAACATCATCCACAAGAACAAGGCTTCAAATCTGAAGTCGAAGCTCACACGCTACATCCAGAAGCTTGGCTAAGCGCCCAAGCCTCTGGCATTTTTTTGGAATTCGTCCATAGCAATTACAAATAGTTTTCATCCAAGAGCAACAGACCGTGAGGTTCGTTGCTCTTTTTTATTGCCTTCGGTTGGCTGCGCCTTTGGTTGGCCGTGCCTTTGGTTGGCTGTGCCTTTGGCTGGCTGCGCCTTTGGCTGGCTGTGCTGTTGGTTGGCTTTGCCTTTGGTTGGCTTTGCCTTTGGCTGGCTGCGCCTTTGGCTGGCTGCGCTGTTGGTTGGGTGTGCCGCTGTACAGCGGCCCTCATCCCTCCCCGCTTCTTTCCGCCGCTTCTTTCCCCGCTTCTTCCGCCGCTTCTTCCGCCGCTTCTTCCCCCGCTTCTTCCGCCGCTTCTTCCCCCGCTTCTTCCGCCGCTTCTTCCGCCGCTTCTTCCGCCGCTTCTTCCGCCGCTTCTTCCCCCGCTTCTTCCGCCGCTTCTTCCGCCGCTTCTTCCGCCGCTTCTTCCACCGCAGTTTGCTTGCGCCGTTGGCGCTTCTCCGCCGTCTCCTGAAAGTTTACCGTTCCCGGCGTTTCTCCGCCGGGTCCTCCCCCTCCTCTCGCACGCGCGCGCGAGAAAAGTTAATGCCGCCCCCAAAAAACTTTCCCTTTTTGTTTCGCCAGTTCGCATATTTTTTGTAATTTTGCACGCAAAACCAAAAGAAATCCATCAATGGAAGAAGAGCTCAAGAACGGCGCCGACTATAGCGCCAGTAATATCCAAGTGCTTGAAGGCCTCGAGGCCGTGCGCAAGCGCCCCGCCATGTACATCGGCGACATCTCAGAGAAAGGCCTGCACCACCTCGTCTACGAGACCGTCGACAACTCCATCGACGAAGCCCTCGCCGGATATTGCACACACATCGAAGTGACCATAAACCCCGACAACTCCATCACCGTACAGGACAACGGACGCGGCATACCTGTCGACATGCACGAGAAAGAGCACAAGAGCGCACTCGAGGTCGTCATGACAGTGCTCCACGCAGGCGGAAAGTTCGACAAAGGCTCATACAAAGTCTCCGGCGGACTCCACGGCGTAGGCGTATCGTGCGTCAACGCCCTCTCAAGCCACATGCTCTCGCAAGTGTTCCGCGACGGCAAGATCTACCAGCAGGAGTACGAGAAAGGCAAGCCCCTCTACGACGTCAAAGTAGTAGGCGAGACCGACCTCCGCGGCACACGCCAGCAGTTCTGGCCCGACGGCACGATCTTCATCACCACCGAGTACAAGTACGACATACTCGCCAACCGCATGCGCGAGCTCGCGTTCCTCAACGCAGGCATCACCATCACACTCACCGACCTGCGCCCCGACGAGGAAGGCAACACGCGCCAGGACGTCTTCTACTCCAAGGACGGCCTCCAGGAGTTCGTGCGCTACATCGACTCCACCCGCACACACCTCTTCAACGACGTCATCTACCTCAACACCGAGAAGCAGGGCATACCCATCGAAGTAGCCATCATGTACAACACGGCCTACTCCGAGAACCTCCACTCCTACGTCAACAACATCAACACCATCGAGGGCGGCACACACCTCCAGGGATTCCGCATGGCCCTCACCCGCACCCTCAAGAAATACGCCGAGGAACAGTGCTCCAAAGAGCTCGAGAAACTCGAGAAAAACAAAGTGGAAATCTCCGGCGAGGACTTCCGCGAAGGCCTCACAGCCGTCATCAGCATCAAAGTGGCAGAGCCGCAGTTCGAAGGCCAGACCAAGACCAAGCTCGGCAACTCCGAGGTGGCCGGCGCCGTGCAGCAAGCTGTGGGCGAAGCACTTAGCAACTACCTCGAGGAGCACCCCAAGGAAGCCAAGCTCATCGTCGACAAAGTCATCCTCGCAGCCACCGCACGCGTGGCAGCGCGCAAGGCACGCGAGAGCGTGCAGCGCAAGTCGCCCATGAGCGGAGGCGGACTCCCCGGCAAGCTCGCCGATTGCTCCGACCGCGACCCCGCACGCTGCGAGATGTTCATCGTGGAGGGCGACTCCGCAGGAGGCTCCGCCAAGCAAGGGCGCGACCGCCACACGCAAGCCATACTCCCCATTCGCGGTAAGATATTCAACGTCGAGCGCGTAATGTGGTACAAAGCCTTCGAGCACGAGGAAGTCAACAACATCATACAAGCCCTCGGCGTGCGCTACGGACTCGGCGAGGACAGCAAGGAAGCCAACTACGACAAGCTGCGCTACCACAAAGTAGTCATCATGACCGATGCCGACGTCGATGGCTACCACATCGACACACTCCTCATGACGCTCTTCTACCGATATATGCCCGAACTCATACAGCGCGGCCACCTCTTCATAGCCACACCGCCCCTCTACCGCTGCAAGAAAGGCAAGATCGAAGAGTACTGCTACAACGACCAGCAGCGCCTGCAGTTCCTGCTCAAGTACAACGACGGCCAGGAGCAAGGCGTGTACACACAGCGCTACAAAGGTCTCGGTGAGATGAACCCCGAGCAGCTCTGGGAGACAACCATGAACCCCGAGACACGACTCCTCAAGCAAGTCACCATCGAGGACGCTGCCGGAGCCGACTACGTATTCTCAATGCTCATGGGCGAGGACGTGGCACCACGCCGCGAGTTCATCGAGAAAAACGCCAACTACGCCAACATTGACGCATAACAGCCGACAACGTTCGGCCAGAAAAAAGACCCGGAGGGGCGACAGGACAGGCTATAGTAATCTGTTCTGCCGCCCCTTCTTCAATCATCCTGGACACCCCACCTGCAGAGGTTGACGCAGCATTTGCAAAACATAAGCACCTAGTTATTCAATCTCCTCGTGTATATGCAGATTTGTATTTTAAGTAGGGGGGTAAAGCTGGATTTTCAAAATTGATTACAACGTGAAAGGCTAATCATCTTGTTTGGCGGGGTATATCAAGGATTATATAACCTTGTAGATGATATAAGGTCATCGATAATATCGACGACAGACATCCAAAACGAAAAAGTACATCAACCATCAGATAATATAGGGAGAGTAATCTTTCAGCTCATTGTAAGTGCAGGTGGTTTATGTACATGCGTAATAGAATTCATTTGGGTGTTACAACGTGATATCCAATAGTCGGTGGAATATTATTAAAAACACGAAACAACTTGACAAAATTATTATCAACTTCCCCGGTAACTCTCTAAGAAAGAATCTTATTAAAGCATAAAATGAGTGACCATGATCGGCTGCTAATTTTAATCTTTGCGTCCTAATTCTATATAGTATCCATAAATATTTTGATTTTCACCGTCACCTTCACTTTTCCGTGTAACTCTCGATAGATAAGCACGTTAAGTGCAGTGTAGGTGAAATTTCACCTTCACTCCTTTCATCCTCAGGCAGGAGTGTCTGCCTACACAGCAAGGAGTATTGAGCAAAACCCTTGGTTAAATCAAAGTAAAACATTGTTTTACTTCAAATCTATTGGTCAAATGTGAGTGTAGGTTAAGATTCACCTACACTGCATATAAAACGTTATAGCTCAATGCATTGCAAGGAAAAGTGACGGTGAAGGTGAAAATAAACTTTTTTTCAAAACAACATCTACATCATTCCAGAAGTATCGCCATAATATAGATATAGTTGGCACAAAATCCAGTGGCGGCGTTGGAATAGATGTAATGGCGAAGCGTCATAGTCTACATTGGAATGCATAGCTCGTGAAAACGGATACGTGGTTAGCTGTAAATCCTAAACCGTCCCTTTCACCGCCTGCCGCAATTTCAGAAATAAACCTCAACATCGTTTTTCCCTGATTTTTTTGATTACTTACAACTTAATCATTATCTTTGTGGCCAAATAACTAAATGAAATATCGAGTATCGCCCGGACAGTGCGTCGGATGTCCACGCTCACTAACTACAATGGCGAGCCCGATCCTTGGTTCTATTTTATTTGGATAAGACTGAAACCTTGTGTAGTCTGGTCATCTATGGTGCTGTACAAAAAGGTTTCAACTATCTGATGTTTTTCAAAAGACAATAATATTAGGCAAAAATGGGAGTATGATAGTATTCATTGATACAGAGGTTAGTCCGCAGACGAACAGAGTGGCAGATTACGGAGCGGTAAGGGAGGACGGCGCAGTTATGCACACCCACTCTAAGGCCGACTTCCATGCCTTTGTATCGGGATGCGACACCGTATGTGGGCACAATATTATTCGTCATGATTTAAAATATACAGCACTACGGGGGAATCCCACGATTGTTGACACTTTGTTTCTATCGCCTCTGCTATTTCCCAAGCGACCGTATCATCATCTTGTAAAGGACGACAAACTGCAGGTGGACGAACTGAACAATCCTGTGAACGACTCAATGAAAGCTCGCGACCTGCTGAGCGATGAGATTGCGGCTTGGAACGAGTTGACTCCCACCAGAAAGGAAATTTACTACCAGCTACTGCATGGTTCGACGGAGTTTAGAGGGTTCTTCAAATTCATACAATACGTTTCCGCTATACAGCAATCATTTCTTGGTAGGATATTGAATACGCGACCGGACTGGATAAAACTTATACCAAAGGAATTTGAAGGAAAGGTATGCAGTCATGCAGACTTTGACATGCTTGTCAAACAATACCCCATAGAACTGGCTTATTGCCTGGCTGTGATTGGTGCCGACGATGTCTTTTCTATCACTCCAGCGTGGGTTATACGCAACTATCCACAGGTGGTCAACGTGATGAATCTGCTTTGCAACACTTCATGTGGCGATTGTGAATACTGCCATCAGCGATTGGATGCCCATTCTGGGCTGAAGGAGTTTTTTGGTTATGAGGAGTTCCGTACATTTGATGGCGTTCCAATGCAGCAACAAGCCGTGGAGTCTGCCATTCGTGGCGAATCGCTGCTGACGATATTCCCTACTGGTGGCGGCAAATCATTGACCTTCCAATTGCCGGCATTGATGGCAGGGCGAAACACTCACGGGTTGACAGTGGTTATTTCGCCTCTGCAGTCGCTGATGAAAGACCAGGTGGACAATCTCGCTGCCCGTGGCATTAGCGAAGCTGTGACCATCAACGGGCTGCTCGACCCCATAGAGCGAGCCACTGCCATCGGGCAGGTGGCTGACGGAACAGCGAATCTATTGTATATCGCCCCTGAAATGCTACGTTCGAAAACCATTGAGCGTTTGCTGTTAGGCAGAGATGTTGTCCGCTTCGTGATTGACGAGGCACACTGTTTCTCTGCTTGGGGCCACGATTTCCGAGTGGATTACCTATACATAGGTGATTTCATACGGCAATTGCAGGATAAGAAACAACTGCAGAAGCCCATTGCCGTTTCATGCTTTACGGCAACCGCCAAGCAGAAAGTGATCAGCGACATTTGCGATTATTTTAGGATGAAGTTAGGCCTGGAGCTGAAAGTCTTCGCAGCAAATGCTGAGCGAAAGAACCTACGCTATTCGGTGCTCCATGCCGATACCGCCGACGAGAAATACAATCTGCTACGGTCGCTGATACTCGGCCACAACTGTCCGACAATTGTCTACGTATCACGAACCAAACGCACCCGCCAACTGGCTGACCACTTAGTCAGTGACGGTATACGAGCGTTACCCTTCAACGGCAAGATGGAAGCTGCCGAGAAGGTCAAGAATCAAAATGCTTTTATGAGCGGTGAGGCTGAGGTCATCGTGGCTACCTCGGCATTCGGAATGGGCGTTGACAAGAAAGACGTAGGACTGGTGGTTCACTATAACATCAGCGACTCGCTGGAGAACTATGTCCAGGAGGCAGGGCGTGCCGGCCGCGACCCTCAGATGCAGGCAGAATGTTTTGTGCTCTATGCCGACAACGACCTTGACAAGCACTTTATCCTGCTCAACCAGACCAAGCTCAGCATCAGCGAGATTCAGCAAGTATGGAAATCCATCAAAGATCTGACATCAAAGCGCGACAAGGTGAGCTGTTCACCGTTAGACATTGCCCGACAAGCTGGATGGGGTGATGACATTGACGATATAGAAACCCGCGTGAAAGCTGCCATTGCCGCTTTGGAGGATGCAGGCTTCATTCGCCGAGGCAGCAACTCACCGCACGTTTTTGCCACAGGCATAGCGGTGAAGACTATGGGGGAGGCTCGACGGAAACTGACCGTCTCGCCACTCTTTGACGAACAGTCGCGTGAAGAGGCTGCTCGCATCATTAAGTCGCTCATCAGCGCGCGGGCAACAGCAGAAGGTCGTGGGGCAGAAGCAGAAAGCCGTGTGGACTATCTGACTGATATCCTGGGCATGAGCAAGGCGACCGTCATAAGGAATATCAACCTGATGCGGCAGGAGGGGCTGCTGGCCGACAGCCGTGATATGCAGGCATGGGTCAGCAAAAGTACCTCTTTGCGTAATCTTGATTTAATACTGAAGCTGGAGCAATACCTCTTGCAGCGAATCGGTGGAGAGGCGCATAGAATCAGTTATAAGGAATTGAATGAAGAGGCACAGAAGGCAGGCCTGACCTATTCGAGCGTGAAGCGCTTGCGGATGTTGCTCCATTTCCTGTCACTGAAAGGCTATATCCACAAACAGGAGCACAGCTCTACAGGCAGTGTGAGTGTCCGGCTGCAATCCTCTGCTGATGTAACAAATGCCCGCTCTGAAAGACGCACAAATATCTGCCGATATATAGTAGAGACACTGAGCGCCCTACGAGATAGCAGCAAAGAGATGACACTCGTCAACTTCTCGGAGGTGGAACTGCTTCAGCAGTATGTAGCCAGTATGCAGTCAACATTTATTGATCATAACGGGCTAGAGAAACCAACGATTGCCGACATCGAAGAGGCCTTGCTTTATCTGACGAAGACGGAGCTCATGAAGATTGAAGGTGGCTTTATCGTCATCTATAACACCATGCTGATAGGTCGTTTGGCCGACAGACGCACGCGCTATGGCAAGGAACAATACCGTCTGTTGGATGAGTTCTACAAACAACGCATCCGTCAGATTCATATCGTGGGCGAATACGCCAATCTGATGGTGAGCGATTACAATGCTGCACTGCGATTTGTCAACGACTACTTCACTATGGACTTTCGCAAGTTCATCCAACATTACTTCAAAGAGGAGCGACGGGTGCAGATAGACCAGAACATCACACCAGCTAAATACAATCAACTCTTTGGGGAGCTCTCCCACCGTCAGCTTGAAATCATCAATGACAAGCAGTCGAAATATATCGTGGTAGCGGCAGGACCAGGCAGCGGAAAGACGCGTGTGCTAGTACACAAGTTAGCCTCTCTGTTGCTTTTGGAAGATGTAAAGCACGAACAACTATTAATGCTCACCTTCTCAAGGGCTGCGGCTACGGAATTTAAAAAGCGACTCATCGACTTGGTGGGCAATGCTGCGCATTATGTGGACATCAAGACTTTCCATTCCTACAGTTTTGACCTCATTGGCAAGCAGGGCAGCTTGGATGAGGCAAAAGACGTGGTGAGTCGTGCAGCTGGGATGATAGAGCACGGTGAGGTGGAACCGTCGAAGATAGCCAAGAGCGTACTGGTAATCGACGAGGCACAGGACATGGGCGCCGACGACTACCGACTGGTTCGGGCATTGATTCGGCAGAACGAGGAGATGCGCGTCATCGCTGTGGGTGATGACGACCAGAATATCTATGCTTTCCGTGGCTCAGACTCACGCTATATGCAGTCTCTCGTCAGCGAGGAGGGAGCCAAACTATACGAGATGACCGACAACTATCGTTCGGCTCGTACCATCGTGAACTGTGCCAATCGTTTTGTACAACGCATTCCCGGTCGTATGAAGCATACGGCTATCCTATCTGCCGCTGGCACGGAAGGCAGGGTAATCACGTTAAAGACACTCTTTGGTTCAGAGATAAGCGCTCAAGGTAGCACGGCCGTTTTGACCCGCACCAACGAAGAGGCCATGCAGGTAGCCTACGAGTTGGAACGTCGCGGGCTACGTGCTACTGTTGCCCAATCGATGGGCGGCTTCCGTTTCGGTAATCTGGCAGAAGTGAGATACTTCCTTAAGCAACTTGGGAGTAAAGACGGAACCGTTATTCCCGCAGACCGATGGCAAGAGGCAAAACGACGTACCCTCGAGACATACGCCACAAGCACCTGCCTGAGCATTATGAAGCATTTCTTTGCCAACTTCGAAGCGACTCATCGCACTTATTATCACAGCGACTTGAGAGAATACATCTTTGAGTCGAATATAGAGGACTTCATAACTGCTGATGATCGGTCGGTGTTTGTAAGTACCATCCACAAGGCAAAGGGCAGAGAGTTTGACACTGTCTATCTACTGTCACCTGTGCCCGATAGCCGGGATGTCAGTGATATGCGAGCCTATTACGTAGGGCTCACGCGTGCCAAGCAAAATCTCTTCCTCATTACCAATCCGCCTGCCGAGTATGCCGCCATCTCGATAGCATTGAACATGCATGATGTCATTCTCGATTTCTTTAAAGGTCGCAAGGAGATTGTGCTTCAACTCCGTAGCGGTGACAGCCTTCGTTATCAAAACGGTTATTTGCTCAATGAACAGGGTTTTAATATCGCAGCCTTGTCAGCAGCGGGTAAGGAAAAACTGAAGGTGTGGACAGACAAAAGCTATGAAGTTACGGAAGCGAGGGTTAGCTTTACCTTAGCGTGGAAACCGATGAACTCTCAAATGGAATATGCTGTTTGCTTAGCAAATGTGATTTTAACAAAGAACTAGATATTTACATGAATAGAGAGATAATATACAAAACGCTAAAGTCATATTTCGGTTACGATACTTTCCGCCCTATGCAGGAGGAAATTATCCAGCACACCATTACGGGCGGTGATTCACTGGTGCTTATGCCGACAGGAGGCGGAAAATCTCTTTGTTTCCAGATTTCCGCTTTAGTGATGGAAGGTATGGCGGTTATCATCTCCCCCCTTATCTCTTTGATGAAAGACCAAGTAGGTGCATTGAAGGCAAATGGGATTCCTGCTGAGGCACTTAATAGCAGTAACGACGAGAACCTGAACCGCAACATTATCAATCGTTGTCTGCAAGGACAGGTTAAGTTACTTTATATTTCTCCTGAACGGCTTTTTAGCGGCATGATGCAATTGTTCATGCAGACCAAAGTATCGTTGTTTGCGATTGATGAAGCTCATTGCATTTCCAGCTGGGGACACGATTTCAGGCCAGAATACACCCAGTTGGGAGATTTAAGGCGTATATTCCCCAATATCCCAATCATGGCCCTCACGGCAACTGCCGACAAGATAACGAAACAAGACATCCTGAAGCAACTCAATATAGAAGATGCTCAAACATTCATTGGATCGTTTGACCGTCCTAACCTTAGCCTTGATGTGAAACGTGGGTATTCGGCTCGTGAGAAATTGCGTTCCATTGTCGACCTTATCCGAAGGCATCCTAATGAGAGCGGCATTATCTATTGTCTTGCACGAAAAACAACAGAAGAGCTTGCAGAGAAGTTGAAGAAGGAAGGTATATCGGCGGGTGTCTATCATGCAGGACTTCCCAATTCTGAGCGTGATCGTGTGCAGGACGATTTCGTGGCCGATAAGATTCAAGTTATTTGTGCTACTATCGCGTTTGGTATGGGCATCGACAAGAGTAATGTGCGGTTTGTGGCGCATTACAATCTGCCAAAGAGCATCGAGAGTTTCTATCAGGAAATTGGACGTGGTGGACGAGACGGGCTGCCTTGTGAGACCGTACTTTACTATAATCTGGGCGACATCATCACCTTGCGGAAGTTTGCCGATGAGAGTGGTCAGCAGGAGATTAACCTTGAGAAACTGCAACGGATGCAGGAGTATGCTGAAGCACAGGTTTGTCGGCGTCGTATCCTGCTAAATTATTTCGGCGAGACGAGCGACATGGGCTGTGGCAATTGCGATGTGTGTCATACGCCGCCTCAGACGTTCGATGGCACAACCATCGTGCAGAAGGCATTATCGGCCATCATGCGGACAGGAGAGAATGTTGGATTCACGACAACCATAGATATTCTACGAGGTTACATGTCGCCCGATGTGGCCTCGCATCAATATAATCAGTTGAAGACTTTCGCCGCGGGTCGCGAGATTACCCATCGTGACGGGCACGACTATCTGTTACAAATGCTGCAGATGGGGTTTATCGAAATTGCATACAATGAAGACAGGCATATACATGTTTCAGAGCTGGGAAAAGAAGTGCTATATGGTAAACGAAGCGTTCAATTAGCTGTCATCAGTCGTGAGGACTTTAGCGTAAAGGCTCGTAGGAGGAGACTGCAAGAAGAGAGTCTGAAGACTTTCGAAAATGCTGACGAGAACGAAAACATGGAGCTATTCAATAAACTAAAAGAAGTTAGGAAACGAATTGCGAACGAGCATCAGTGGCCTGCATACATAGTTCTGTCTGATCGGTCTTTACATCATTTGGCTATCGAACGCCCAACTACTCTTGCTGCCTTCGGCAATACCTTTGGCGTTGGAGAACACAAGCGCGACAGTTTTGGTGCAGATTTCATCGAGGTCATAAAAGAATATGCTCCACACAAAGAAGATATACCTGTTCCCATAATAAGTGTTGAAAGAACGCTAACAACCAAGACGCTCTCACACATGGAACAGCAAAAGCAACTTCATGCCAATGCGTATGTTCGTTGGAACGAAGTGGAAGATAACATGTTAAGATCTCTTTATTACCAAGGCCTAAGTACTGGAGAAATCGCAAAACTCTTGGAGCGTAATGTAGGGGGCATTGCTTCCCGTATCAAAAAAATGGAACTTGAAAAATCAGTGATAGCGGACACGATAAAAAAGACGCTCGACTATATCAAAATTGGACTAAAGCCTTCACAAATAGCAGCTAAACGAAAGCTGACAGAATCAACGATATACGACCACATAGCCGAACTTATAAGGAACGGTCATTTGAAAGCTTCTGATTTTATATCTCAGGAGAAATATATGATAGTCGTAGAAGCCATTGGCATAGTTCAATCTGAAAAGCTCTCGGAAATTAAATCCTCATGTGGAGACGATATTTCATACTCGGACATAAAAATGGTTCTTGCTGATATGCAACGGAAGAAGCATGCTTTAAACCAGCATCAAAAAGGAAGTGCTAACGGATCTAAAAAATTCCAAATTGAAAATGATGTACAGTATACTAAAACAAGCAAGCGATTCCTTTCGAGTAATTGTCGTGTTGTTCTTTCCTCTTCTGGCTACTTTCTTGAGATGAATGAAGAACTAATAAAACTGGGCAACATCGCTCATGGTTTCGCATATGACGAAGGGGAAATCCTTGTTAAAAAGCCTAATAGCGAACATGGTTATCGAATATATCATGATACGGAGGAAGACATACACTTAATTGGTTATCTTCGAGAAGAAATGAATTCTATCATATTCACATCTCCAGATAACATTGTCAGGGTTATTTATAAAAATATACATCTATGAAACTTGGAATATACGAACAGATAATCAATCAGTTGTTCGATGAGAAAATTTCTTCGATTGACAAAAACCGTTTCTATGTTGGAGAGCGGCTTATCAAAAAGGATGAGGTTTCTAAACTACTTTCTATGTATTTAACGAGCATCTTTGAGCAGGTGCTTTCTGATGTGGTAGATGCAGAAGATGAAAAAGAAGATGGGACGACGGACATTTCGGTAAAGAAGGGTTTGGACTTAGCCAACACGATCATCAGAAAGTTGGCGGACGAGTTTCACCTGGATTCTGGAAATTTGGTATCGGCTCAAGCTAAAATCTTGACAGCAGTTATCGATAAGACAAAGTCCGATTATCCCGATTTGGCAAAGCGGCTTGAGGAAATGAGACCAATAAAAGGGCTGGTAAATGGAGCTCTGTTTACGGGCAAGGGGATGAAGTTGTACACGGAGTTACAAAAAGAGATTGTCTCTGCTGATGAAATCCGACTGATGGTTTCGTTCATCAAAAAACGGGGCCTCGCTCTCATATTACCACAGCTAAAGGTGTTTACCCAAAGGGGAGGGATGCTGAAGGTTATCACCACCACTTATATGCGGGCTACTGATTACGAGGCGGTCACTCAGTTGGCGGCTCTGAAGAACACTGAAATCAAGATTACCTACGACACAAACTCCGAGCGCCTGCATGCAAAAGCATATATTTTCCTTCGCGACACAGGCTTCAATACGGCATATATCGGTTCGTCGAATATCTCGGAGCAAGCTCTTGATACTGGTGCAGAATGGAATGTAAAGGTGACGCAGATGGAGCAACCACGGATGATGAATACCATACTGGGGGCGTTTGATGCTTCCTGGTGGGCAGAAGGCTATGATACATTTGCGGACGGTGAGGATAATGAGCGGCTTAAGGCAGCCCTTAACGGAACGGCTGACAACGAGATTGATTTTACAAATCTCAAAGGTCTGATACGTCCCTTCGACTATCAACAGGAAATCTTAGAGCGGCTCCAGGTGGAACGCGAAGTGCGAGGACATTGGCGCAACTTGGTCGTTGCAGCAACGGGAACAGGCAAGACCGTCATGGCAGCAAGCGATTATAAAGCATTTGCAGAGAAACACGAGCGCGCCAGGCTGCTGTTTGTTGCCCACCGCGAAGAAATTCTTCGTCAGAGCCTGCTCACATTCCGTCAAGTGCTCTCCGATTATAACTTTGGTGAGAAATGGTATGCCGGAGAAGAGCCTGCAAGCTATGAATATGTGTTTGCTTCGAAAGATACACTCAACAATCGTTTGGATACTTTACGACTGCCTGCTGACTATTACGACTATATCGTAGTCGACGAAGTCCACCACGTAGCAGCATCTTCTTATCGTAAGATTCTCAATTATTTTACTCCGAAGGTGCTGTTAGGACTTACGGCCACTCCAGAGCGCATGGATGGCGAGGATATTACCCAAGACTTTGATGGAGTCATCTCAGCTGAGATTCGCCTGGACGATGCTTTGAACAAGGGATTACTGGCTCCGTTCTACTATTACGGTATTACCGACTCAGTGGATTATTCCGAAGTGACCTGGGATAAAGGCCATTATGTGGCATCGGAACTTTCGCGTATCTATAGCTATAACGATGCACGTACAGCCGTCATTTTTCAATCGCTACAGAAATACATAACCAATATTCGTGATGTTCGGGCCTTATGTTTCTGTGTGGATCAGCAACATGCCAAGTACATGACTTCAAAATTCACGCTTTGTGGGCTGAAGGCAGATGTGCTCACTAGTGAGAATGCGCAGATGCGAACAGTGTTGTACAATCGGCTGAAGCGAAAGGATATCAATTACCTGTTTGTTGTGGATATGTTCAATGAGGGTGTTGACATTCCAGAAGTGGACACAATACTCTTCCTTCGCCCAACAGAGAGCCTTACCGTGTTTATCCAACAGTTTGGCCGTGGCTTACGTAAGGCTGATGGTAAAACGCATGTGGACATCCTTGATTTTGTAGGCAATAGTCGAGCCGAGTTTAACTATACCGACCGTATGCGGGTGATGTTGGGCCGGACCTCAATGAGTGTGGTTGAAGAAATGGAACGCGACTGCCCTCATTTGCCATTAGGGTGCCGGATTATTCTGGAGCCAAAAGCGAAAGAATATATCATGAGCAACATAAGAGGTGCTATTCAGCGCTTCACAGCTCGTAAGGTGATAGCATTAGTGCAGAATTTCGAGAGACATCACTCCGCACCACTAACCCTTGCAAATTTCGTCAGGATATACCAATTGCCCCTGGATAAGCTATATAGAGTTAAGACGTGGAATCAGTTACTCTTTGAGGCAGGACTGAGGCAAAAGCAATCTGCATACAACGATGAATTGAGGCGTGCCGTGTTTCGCAAATGGCTAGCTACTGATTCGTATTCGTATTTGAGCTTTATTGAAAAGTTGGCAGACCAGTATTTTAAGGTTAAGGTGAGCGAAATGGGTGCCATTGACCAAAAACGATTGTTGATGTTCTACTATGATATGTTTGAGAATGCCGGCCGGTTTGATAACCTTCAGCAAATGGTTGATGAATTGTCAAAAGATACCATCCTGTGTGAGGAACTAAAGGAGGCGCTACCTTTACTGCTATATGAAAACAAGGCCTATGAGAAGGCTGACAACTCTCTGTTGCCAGACTTTCCGTTGAAGCTGCATGGCGTTTATACAAAGGCGCAGATACAGGTGGCCATAGGAACGTCGACTCTAGCCCGCAAATCATCGGCACGCGAGGGCGTAGAACGAAACAAAGACCTGCGTGTGGAGGCGATGTTCGTGGACATCATCAAGAATCGTGAAGAAGGCTCTACCACAGACTATGATGACAAGGCCCTTTCGCCTTATCTATTCCAATGGGACACTCAAAACCGCGTGAGGCCAGAATCCAAGGAAGGACAGGCATACATCAATCAGACACAGACGATGTTGCTGTTTGTCCGCGAACAGAAAAACTTTGTGGAGGATAAGTCGCGCACCTTTGGTTATGTCTATTTAGGTCGCGTCACTATGAACTCGTGGGAGTATAAGAATTTAGGTACGCGAATGCAGATGCAGATCCGCTGGAATATGGTAGAACCTATTCCTGGAAGTGTGATGCATTTCGCAAGAATAAAAGAAATTGCATAAGATATGAAACAAATAGAAGTGGTAGCGGCAATCATCCGCGATTCCGAAGGGCGCATCTTCGCCACGCAGCGGGGATATGGCGAGTGGAAGGACTGGTGGGAATTTCCCGGCGGGAAGATGGAGGAGGGCGAGACGCCCGAGGAGGCCTTGAAGCGTGAGATATGGGAGGAGCTGGACACGCGCGTCGCGGTGGAGCGACTCGTGCAGACCGTAGAATGGGATTATCCAGCCTTCCACTTAACCATGCACTGCTACCTCTGCCACGTGGAGAGCGGGCATCTGCTCTTGAAAGAGCACGAGGCCGCACGATGGCTCCGAGCAGATGAGCTCGAGAGCGTAGGCTGGCTGCCTGCCGACCGCGACTTGGTGAGCAAGCTGAAGAAACTTTCGGATCATGGATAGACAAACCCCACAGCAGCGCCATGAAAAGGCAACGGACGAGCCGGGGCCCGACGAGGCGCGCATCAGCACTGACGAGCAAGAGAGGGCGCGGCGGTCGGCCAACATGGCGGCCATACACGCTAAGGACACCAAACCCGAGATAATCGTGCGACGGTGGCTGTGGGCCAATGGCTACCGCTATCGGCTCAACCACCCGCGCCTGCCGGGAAAGCCCGACATAGTGATGCGGAAGTACCGCACCTGCATCTTCGTCAACGGCTGCTTCTGGCACGGACACAATATCAATTTACAATTTAAGGATTTACAATTAGACGATTTGCCGTTTGCGATTGAGAGCTCCGAGTGCTGCAAAATCCCCAAGACGAACCGGGAGTTCTGGGTGACAAAGATCCTGCGGAACCGGGAGCGCGACGCGAGGGTGCAGCGACAGCTGGCAGCGATGGGCTGGCACTGCATCACCATCTGGGAATGCGAGCTGAGGCCGAAGCTGCGCGCGGCGACACTGGACTCCCTCGCCTACACCCTCAACAAGATTTTCTTGCTCAATCTCTCCACGCAAGCGCAAGGCGATGACCTGCAAGACCGCAGCATCACGCCCTATGACCTCCCCGCGGAAGACCCCCTCATGGCCGCCGAAGACTCTCCCGCAGCTTATGGAGAGAAACCTGCTTGACCACGCCGCCGGGCCTGCCCACACAAGCGGAGAATCGGATTTAGCCTCGGAAAAGTGTAAAATAAAAAAAGCACCTGCGAATTCCTCGCAAGTGCTGATTTTCGTCGTGGACCAGCTAGGGCTTGAACCTAGGACCTCCAGATTATGAGCCGCAAATAACGATTTTTATGATACTCTATGATACGTAACTATATTGATGCTCAGCGATTTAGATATTTATGATTTTCACAGAATCTTATAAAAATACCCCTAACTTGCAAAAAACGGTCGATATCCACCCACCCAAAACGGGGATATCCGTTCACTTTTCTGACTAGTCTATCCTAGTGGCGGTGCAAAATTAATCATTTTCCTGTAAAATTACTCTTTTTTGTCGATATTTTCTTCCGCATGCT
>JAFRNY010000075.1 GCA_017429945.1 Bacteroidaceae bacterium | reverse complement strand
GCTGATGCAAGCATCGCTCTGCTCTCACTTACTCGCAGACTTCCAACGGTTGATACACGTGTGTCTTACTATTCACATACGCGGTGTTGACAAGTATTCCCTCGGTGTCGTGGGTGACGTCGGCGGTACTGAGGTCGCCAACGTAATACTTGGGATTCTTCAAGTAGAGTCTGTTGCCAAATGTCCTGATGCGGTTTTTGATAAGCTTCGCCTCAGTTGTCTTCACGGTGATGGCATTCGTCTCGTAGTAGATGGGCGAGGCTATGCGATGAATGTCGGCTATCATGAAGCGGTGGATGCCGCCATCTGCCTCTGCTTCAAGAATAAGCCCCGGCAGTCCGCATAGTTTCCACGGCCCTGCCGATGTGGGGATGTCCTCGCTGTAGCGCACCGTCCACTTCCTTCCGTGCAACTGACATATAGCCGTCTTGCACAGGTAGCCACCGATGGTAAGCGTATCGTCGCTGAGCGTCCACTTGATGGGCTTTCGCTCTTCGCACGTCTCGTAGGGCGTCGGCACGATGGCATCGCGCACCGTCACCTTGCCATCGGGGTAGTTCGTCCACACCTCTGGCATGAAGCAGAACGCCTCAGCCCTCAGTAAGGGCAAATTGTCGGGCGCCAGACTTTCATAGCCCTCCGTGTCTTCGCGGAACTTTCGATAGGGATAGCTGCGCGTGCAGTGCTGCCCCACCTGCAGGCACAGCTTCATCCTGTCCGTTACTGCCTTGCCGTCCGCGTCTTGCGTCTGACATTCGTAGTCATAGACTGCTACGAGGCTCGACGTGTCAATACTGTCCTGATGAATCTTGGCCGCAATCATCGCTGCCAGCATGGCATCCATGCCATCATCGTTCTGGGCCTGGGCTCCTATCGTCAGCGTCAGGGCCATCATCATCACTAAAATCTTTTTCATTGTCTTATTCTAATTCTAACGGCTGATATACATGTGCCTTCGTCAGCAGCGGGTGGCCGCCATTGGCAAGCACAAGTTGCTGGCCGTTGTGATTGAGGACGCTCATATCTGTGATGCTGCCCTGGAGGTCAGGTACATAGTATGTGGGATTCTTGGCATATTCGCGGTTGCCGTAAATCTCGTTCTTGTGCTTCAACAGCTTGGCGTACTTCATCCGATGCACATCGGGTCGCTGCTCGGGGGCGTTGATGGGTGATGCCTCCATACGCAACCCCGCAAGGCAGAACGTGTGAGCCTCATTCTCTGCCTTTACAATCAGCCCTAGCAGACCGCGCAGTCGCCAAGGCCCTGCCGACGAGGGAATCTCCTCAGTGTACCACACGCGCCATTCTACGCCTCGGAACGTCGCCGTGGCCTGCTGGCAGAGATAACCACTCACGGTCATGGTGTCTTCCGATAGCGTCCATGCGATGTCGGGCGTCGCCTCGTAGCCCTCATACTCATGCGGGAAGAAAAACTCACGCACGGTGGTCCGCCCCTCGGGGTAGCCCGTCCACACCGTAGGCATGTGCATATACGCCTCCTGGTAGTCTGCTGCTATATCAGCCGACTCGTCACTCAACCGATATGCCGAGCGCGGCATCGACTTCGTCACCGTCCGTCCCACTTGCACCACGACCTGCATCTTGTCAGTGACAGTCTTCCCTTCGTCGTCTTGTGTCCTGCATTCATAGTCGTACACCGCCACAAACTGTGCCGTGTCAATCACTTCTACCTGCCCTTGCGCTGCTATCGTCACGGCGAGGCCCATCATGGTTAACATAATCTTTTTCATTTCTTTTTTCCTTTTACACGAATTGTCTGTAATCAACCACAATTATTCATAAATAGCTTCGTTTTTGAATTGAGTTTCAATTTATTCTGTAACTTTGCGGCGTGACGCTGGAAGCGTCTTCGCTCAGTAACCGAGGGTACGAGCGCAGCGAGCACCCCCGGACATCCATGATCTATCGAGCGACACGCACCCTAAAAGGGTGCCCCATTCATACTATCCGCACCATCCACAACGCATTATGGCCTACACTAAGCTTATCTACCACATCGTCCTCCGCACTTATCAGGGTTCGGCTCCCATCGCCGAGGAACATGAGCGCGACCTCTATATGTATATCTTTGGTTTCTGCAAGAACCACCAATGCGTGCTCTACCGCATCAACGGAATGCCCGACCACATACACTTGCTTGTTTCTCTGCATCCCACCATCTCCGTGGCCTCTTTTGTCCACGACCTCAAAATTGCCACCAACAACTTCATGTCTGCCAACCGCGACCGCTTCCCTGCGTTTGTGAAATGGGAGCAAGGTTACTGCGCCCTGACATACTCCGAGACAGACAAGGAGCGGATTATGCAGTATATCATCAACCAGAAAGAGCACCACCGTAAGCTCTCTGTCCGTGACGAGCTGATTGCCTTGCTTCAAGAGTGCGGCGTGGAGTATGATGAGCGGTATATCTAAGACGCTTGGGCACCCCTCCAGGGTGCATCCCCTCACCACAGCCCGCTGTCCGGGGGTGCTCGCTGCGCTCGTACCCTCGGTTACTGAGCGGTGACCGCGTTGCGGTCGCATTGCCAATCTGTATATCTGTAAGATCCACGGCGATGGCTTCTTCAGCCCAGAACACTGTCGCACTGCCATTCCGTATATCTGTATGTGTACACATCTTAGCCCATCATTTCTTTTTCCCATCTAACGTTTTGTCTCTGCGAGTCCTATTGGCATTGCGCTCACTGCTCCAGCGGTTGATACTGATGAGGATTGGAGATGAGGACTACACCGGCGACGCTGCGTACGTTATCGCCAGACGAGTTAAAACTATTCTCCACATACCCGAAGGCCGTCATGGGGTCAGGGGCATAGTAGGTGGGATCTTTCAGGTAGCGAGGATTGCCGAGCACCTTCTTCTTGTAGGAAAGGAACTTATAGGCTTTCATCTTCTGATAATCTACTCGCTGGGCTGCGAACTTGCCGTGCCCGTCAGGAGCAATCCAATTGACGTATTGGGTGAATATTATTGGAGTGTCCTCCTGATGGAAGCCGTAAAGCGTGAAGGTATGTATGCCCTTGGCATCGGTGGCCTTCGTGATGAGACCAGGCAAGCCTCCCAGCTTCCACGGCCCGATGCTGGCTGGCACGTCCTCCGTATAGTACACGTTCCACGTCAAGCCGTGATACTTCGTCGTGGCCGACTGACTGACATAGCCGCAGATGCTGTCCCGTGCATCCGTCAGCGTCCAGTCCTGCTTTTCCAATGGCTCGTCCGTCATGTAACGATACGGATAGAGCATTTCCTGCGATGTGATTTTGCCTTCGGGATGGTTCACGAAGACAGTAGCCATGTGCATCTGAGCGGCCAGATAGCCGTCGGCGATACGCGAGCCGCCCTTCTTCTGCCTGCTATATTCATCGTAAGGGAAGCTCTTGGTGATGCCACCCGATGTCTGCACGGCAATGTACATCGAGTCCGTCACCGGCTGTCCGTCGGCATCAGTGGTTTTACACTCATAGCGATAGATCGCCGTAAACTTCGACACGCCAATCGTGTCTCTCTGTGCCTGCGCTGCTATTGCCAGCGCAAGGGCCATCATGGTTGCTATAATCTTTTGCATTGTGGTTATTCTAATTCAAGGGGTTTGTAAACATGACTCTTCTGAAGGACAAGCATGTGGTTGGCAACATAGTAGATAGTACCATTGACATTTATTTCGCCTAAATCATCTGGTTCTTCCGCCACATAATAGGTCGGCTCCTTCGCATAGCGTGGATTGCCCAGAGTCTTTTTCTTAAATTCCATCAACTTTTTGCGGCTCAACTGTTGATATTCGGGATGGTCTATAGTTCCAATGCCCCTCACCTCGTTATTTGTTCCGTACAGTTCGAAGCAGTGAATGCCCTCGCTATCTTCGGCCTTCACAATCAGCCCCGGCAGTCCGCGTAGTTTCCACGGGCCTGCCGACGAGGGTATTTCCTCAGTGTACCACGCCTTCCATTGTTTGCCGTAGAGCTTGCCCGTGGCACAATGGCAGAGCAGTCCGCTGATGGTCAGCGTGTCGTCGGTCAGTGCCCAGTCAATCTCAGCCAACGGATCATGGGTTTCGTAGCGATTAGGATAGATAGGTTCGACGACAATCACCTCCGACTTCTCCAAGTCGGTCAGCACATTCTGATGATGCATGATGAACGCATTCTGCATTTCCTGACTTGCCCGTCCGTCCTTGTTGTAGGAAAGAACGGTGGTGCAGTACGTGGCTTTGGTTCCCACCAGCAGTGCCAGTCGTATCGAGTCCGTGACGTCCTGTCCCTCCTCGTCCTGCGTCTGGATGGAATAATTGTAGAAAGCAACAAACTGTGTTGAATCAATCTTCGCGGCCTGCGCTGCTATCGTCAGTGCGAGGGCCATCATAGTTAATAAGATCTTTTGCATGACAACTGTAATTTATATTTTTCACTTTTCAGGTTCCCTATGGTCCCCCGGTGGGGGCCACTCATTAGAGCCAGGGGTAACTTTTATTTTTCACTTTTCACTTTTCATTTTTCACTATTAATTGGGCATAGCAAGGGCTGTCCGCCATTCAGGCGGATTACGTAACTGATTTAATCTATGGGCGTTATTTTATCTTAGGCCGTAGTTGACAGTGTTCGTCATCTTCACGCGGACAGGCTTTCCGTTTTGCAGTCCAGGCTCGAAGGGCGGCATTCCACGAAAGAGTTCTTCTACCGCCTCCCGCAGGGCCCGATGCCCCTCGTCGTCTTCCTTCTGCGACGGGTGTTTATCCAAATCGCCGTAGGCATAGACCTTCGCATCGGCCTCTTCCGAAGGTGAGTCGATGGCTTGCACATGAGTGATGCGCCCGTCTGCCTCGACGATGAACTGCACCTTGACGCTTCCTTCCACGCCGTTCTCTGCAGCAGCCTTCGGATAGCTCACGTGCTGGGCCATGTACTGTTTGAAGGCCGCGTCGCCACCAGGGAACTGAGGCATTTGGTCAACGATGTCGAACGGCTCGGAGACAGTCTCTATCAGCACCTTCTTTTGACTGTGAATCACATCCATACGCTCTATGGTGCTTGGGTCAATGGCCACAAGTTCTTCCTGCGTCACGAGTTTGCCGTTGAGATACGTATTGTATTCCTCAGCCTGTGCCGACACCCACAGGCAGGCGGCGAGGGCAGGGACGAGATACAGCAACTTGAGCCGTGACCACCGCGACGAAGGTCCGCTGTGCATCATGGCAAAACGCTTCTTCAATGCCCCACGGCGCAGGGTGTTCATAATGGGTAGGACTTGTGTTTGCACGGCCTTGCACACCAACAGATGTTCGTATTCGTCAATTGTCACGCCGCCCCGCAATACAGCCTCGTCGGCCTGAAACTCATGCACATCCACCAGGTCTTGCCTTAACATCCATGCGAAGGGCAGGCACCACAGCAGACGGCAGGTGAGGTCGCAGAGCATCACGTCCCACGAATGTCCCATCCTCACGTGAGCCAGCTCGTGCCTGAGCACGGTCTCTGCGTTCTGCTTCAGGTCGATGGGCCCGATGAAGATCCAGTGCATCCAGCTGCTGGGCTGTGTGATTCGCATATCCAGCATCAGATGAACGCTGTCGGGAACCATCGGATGGTCGATGCGACGGCTACGGCGTATGACACGCATCAGGGTCAGCACCCGGAATAGGTAAGTGGCGAGAGCAACTGCTACACCTATTATATATATGTATGCACCGTAGCGCACCCAGAGGCCAGATATCGCCCCTTCGCTTTCTTGAGCAGCGAGCGCATTACCAGCAACGTTCTCATCGGACTGCAGACTCATCAACGGCCCTTCGATTCTCGAACCTTCAATACTTGCAAGCGCCGCGTCCATGGCCGTCGGCCTGTCGGTATGCAGGGGCATGAGCGGCAGCAGCGGACTCATCACGAGGATGGCCAGCAGCACTACGCGGTTCAGACGGTGGAACGTCTCACGCCGGAGCAGGAGCCTGTAGAACGAGTAGAGCAACGTCAGCGTCGCCGCCCAACGGATGGCGTAGATAATGAAAGCAGTCATACGTCAGCCCTCCTTGACTTTGTCTTCGTCCGTCGCGACTCGGCCATCTTCAAGCAAGCTCGGATGGCTCTCGCTGCTCCGTCCGTTTCGTTTCAGGTCAGCCAGGTATTGCAGCAAATCTGCCTCGCTGACCTTCTCCTCCTGAATCAAGGCCGACACGACGCTCATGTACGAGTCGCTGAAAAAGCGATTGATGACGTTCGACAAGCGTCCTCGCCCGTAGGCCTGCTTGTCCACGATGGGCCGATAGACGAAGCCGCGCCCCTTCGCCTCGTGTGCCAAGTAGCCTTTCTTCTCCAGCGCCTGAAAGGCCTGGGCGATGGCATTCGCGCTGGGCTGAGGGTCGGGATAGAGCGACGCAACGTCCTTCGGTGCACACTGGCCAAGCTGCCAGATCAGCTCCATCACTTCCTCTTCTTTGCTTGTAAGTTTTTCCATAATTCTAACTACTTTTAGGTGTGTATTAACAATATTATCTATTGATTTCGGTGCAAATTTAGGCATTTATCTTGATTCAGCCAAATAAATTCGATTTATTTAACAATAAATATTGTTGAAATATATATAAAGGGGAGCTCTTCACCTCGCTCAAACCTATTTCAGCAATGAAACGCCTACTTCAGTTTCAACCATTGGATCAAGGCGGATTCTATGAAAAGAAGCAAGTGCAAGCAAAGATAAACCTTAGAGAATTTATTATTTAATAGAATACATCTTAAATCTCTAATCAAAAAGGCCGTACTCTTTCCTTAATTTTTCACTTTTCAAAAATTAATTAGTCATTAGTCATTCGTCATTCACCATTTCTTTGTATCTTTGCGGCCGATAACCAGCTGACAATAGCTTCAATATGAACACAAACACATATGGCCGCCTTTGTGAGGAGCTTGCCAAGCGAATCGTTATACTCGACGGGGCAATGGGCACTAAGCTGCAGGCGCTGGGCGTTGCGGCTGAGGCTTTCCATCGCGGTAGCTTCGCCGACTGGCCCGTATCGCTTGTGGGCAACAACGATGTTCTGTGTCTCACCGCTCCCGAGGTCGTGGAGCAGGTGCATCGTCTCTATATCGATGCCGGTGCCGACATAATAGCTACGAACACATTCTCGTCGAACCGCCTGAGTCAGGCCAAATATGCCTGTGCCGACGAGGCGCGCGCTATGGCTTTCGAGGGCGCACGGCTCGCACGGCGCGTGGCCGACAGCGTGATGGACCGCCCCGTGTGGGTGGCTGGTTCCATAGGTCCTACGGCCGTGTCGCTGACGCTGGCCCCGGATATGGGTCATCCGGCCGAGCGCCGTGTGGACTTTGATGCTATGGCCTCGGCCTACGGCGAGCAGGCCGAGGCGCTGCTCGAGGGCGGCGCCGACCTGCTGCTTCTCGAGACCTGCTACGATGCCCTTAATGCCAAAGCTGCCATCTATGCCATTGAGCGGCTGGGCGAACGGCAGGGTAGGGCGATACCGCTGATGGTGTCGGCCACGGTGAACGACCGCAGCGGGCGCCTGTTGACGGGGCAGACCTTGTTTGCCTTCTACCAGAGCATAGCTCATTACCCCTGCCTCGTAAGCTTCGGGCTCAACTGCTCGTTTGGTGTGGCCGACCTGCGTCCCTTCGTGGAGCAGCTGGCAGCCAGCATACCTGTGCGCCTATCGCTTTACCCCAATGCCGGACTGCCCAACGAGATGGGCGAATATGACGAACTGCCGGCGTACACTGCCAGCCACCTACGGCAAATGGCAGCTGACGGTCTGTTGAATATAGTAGGCGGCTGCTGCGGCACCGACGAGCGCCATATTCGCGCCATCGCAGAGGCTGTGCAGGGTCTGGCTCCGCGTGAGCTGCCGGCCGCCGATGAGCGTTTGTGGCTCTCGGGGCTTGAGCCTCTGCTCATCGACCGCCGTTCGCAAAATTTCACGAACATCGGCGAGCGCACAAACGTGGCTGGTTCGCGCAAGTTCGCCCGCCTGATAGCTTCAGGCCTTTATGACGAGGCCTTGACCGTGGCGCGCCACCAGATTGAGGGCGGCGCCTCGGTGATCGACATAAATATGGACGATGCGCTGCTCGACAGCGCCGCCTCCATGCAGACCTTCTGCCGATACATAAGCAGCGACCCTGCCGTGGCCCGTGCGGCACTGATGATCGACTCGTCGGACTGGTCCACGATTCTCGCCGGGCTGAAGAATGCGCAGGGCAAGTGCGTCGTCAACTCCATAAGTCTGAAGAATGGCGAGGAGCAGTTCTTGAGCCAGGCACGCGAGCTACGGCGCCTCGGCGCTGCGGCCGTCGTAATGGCCTTCGACGAAGAGGGCCAGGCCACTACATTCGAGCGTAAGACGGCCATCGCCGAGAGGGCTTATCGCCTGCTGACCGATATAGGATTCCCGCCGCAAGATATTATTTTTGATGTCAATATCCTTGCCGTAGGCACAGGCTTGGCCGAGCACGCGGCCTACGGTATTGATTTCATCCGCGCCGTGGAGTGGATCAAGCACCACCTGCCACTGGCCAAGACGAGCGGCGGCGTCAGCAATCTCTCGTTCAGCTTCCGTGGCAACAATGTCGTGCGCGAGGCAATGCATTCAGTGTTTCTCTTCCACGCTATCCGCGCCGGTCTTGATATGGCTATAGTCAACCCGACTATGCTAAAGCCATACGACGCAATTGATCCACAGCTGCTCCGCGCCGTGGAGGACGTTGTGCTCAACACCGACGAGGGCGCAACCGAGCGCCTGTTGGAACTGGCGACGCGTCTCAAGGAGGCCCCCGAGGCCCAGGCGTCGTTGCCTGCCGAGGCGCCAGCTGCGGGCCGCGCCGGTCTTAGTGTCGAAGAGCGTCTGTCCAAGGCCCTGGCCACCGGCACCGCCGAACATTTGGCCGCCGACATCCCTGAGGCTATAGAAAAATACGGGCGTCCTATCGCCGTCATAGAGGGTCCGCTGATGCAGGCCATGGAGCAGATCGGAGCCCGCTTTGCCGAAGGCAAGATGTTTCTGCCGCAGATAGTGAAGGCTGCGCAGGTGATGAAAGAGGCCGTGGCTCTCATGATGCCTTTTCTCGACAGTTCCGCAGAGAGCACCTCGGCTACGGCGCGTCCGTGTGTGGTGCTGGCCACAGCTGCCGGCGATGTCCACGATATAGGCAAGAACATCGTAGCCATTGTGCTGGCGTGCAATGGATTCGAGGTCGTCGACCTCGGCGTCATGGTGGCGCCGGAGGTCATCCTCGAGGCTGCACGAAGCCATCAGCCCCTCTTCGTGGGCGTCAGCGGGCTCATCACGCCTTCGCTCAAAGAGATGGAAGCGCTCTGCCGCCTCTTCCAGCGCGAGGGTCTTCACACACCAATTATAGTAGGCGGCGCCACCACCTCTGCGGTGCACACAGCTGTTCGTCTGGCCCCTCTCTATGATGGCCTCGTGGCCTATGGAGGCGACGCCTCGCAGACATCGTTGCTGGCCAAACGCCTGCAGATGGACGCCGTAGCGGCAGCCGACCAGGTGCGTGCCGACCAGGAACGCATACGCCAGGCCTATGAGGAGAACCACGTAGAGCTCGTGTCCTATGCCGAGGCCAATAGGCGGGCACCACACTTTGCCTTCCCCGACTCCTATCCCACTGCAGGCGATCTGCAGCAGGCCGTGCCGCCGACGGACATCGACGTAGCTTCGGTGGCACCTTTCATCGATTGGAGAATGTTCCTCATGTTCTGGGGCTTCAAGGGCGAGACGCTGCAGCAGCAACTCGTAGTGCCCGAGGCCGAGCGCACGCTCTCCGACGGCCGAACGCTGCTCGAAGAGGTCATAGCCTCCGATGCCATTGAGCTGAAGGCCCTGCTACGTTTTGAGTCAGCCACTCGAAGCGGCAACGATATTGTGTTGCCCGACGGCCGGCGCCTACCTATGCTTCGTAGCCAAAGCAGCCGCGGTCATTTCCTCTGTCTGGCGGATTTCTACGATGACAGTCGGCCGTTACCCATAGGACTGTTCACCATAGTGGCACGTCCGCGCCACGAGGCCACCGAAGATGCCCGCCGCCTGATGCTCCACGCCCTCTGTGCCCGTCTTGCCGAAGCCTGTGCCGAAGCGCTAACCGCGCAGCTGGCCAGCGTAGGTACTGCTGCCACAGCCTCACCGCTCAAGCTGCTGCGCGTGGCTTTCGGCTATGCCACCTGTCCCGACCATTCGCTCAAGCGCATTGTCATTGGCCGCCTGCAGGCCGAGGAGCGCCTTGGCATCACACTCAACGACCATTACTCCATCGATCCAAGCACCTCGCTCTGCGGTCTCATCATCTGCCACCCCGACGCCCGCTACTTCGCCGTAGGACGAATAGGCGATGACCAACAGGCGGACTATGAGTCACGAATGACGAGTGAAAAGTGATATGTTTTAAACTACGAATTTCACGAATTAAGCGAATTATTCATGGCCTATGGCTTACTTATATTATAATCGAATTTCACTAATAGCTAAGCGAAACCGCTACGCGATAATTCGTTCAATTCGATAATAATCGTTGACACTGCGCAGCCGAAAATTCGTTTAATTAGTGAAATTCGTAGTTCTAAAGGAAATGACAAATGAAAGTAATAGATATTATCCGCACGGCTGAAAAGCCTTTTGCCAGCTTCGAGCTGGTGCCGCCGCTCAAAGGCAGCGACGTGACTCGCCTCTACGACAGTCTCGACCCGCTCATGGCCTTCGAGCCGCCATTCATAAACATCACCTGCCACCGCGACGAAGTGGAGTACGTGCCCAATGCCGACGGCACTTTCACCCGCCTGACGCTGGCCAAACGTCCTGGCACCGTGGCCATCGTGGCGGCCATCATGCGGCGCTACCCACAGCTCGAGATTGTGCCCCACGTCATCTGCGGCGGTGCCAGTCGCGCCAAGATTGAGAGCGAGCTGCTCGACCTCCACTTCCTCGGCGTGCGCAATGTTATGGCCCTGCGCGGCGATGCCCTGCCCGGGCAGCGATATTTCACTCCCGAGCCCGACGGCTTCGCCCACAGCAATGAACTCGTAGGCGCTATAGCAGGCCTCAACCGCGGGCACTACCTCGACCCGACAGTCAAGAGCCCGCTGCCCACAGACTTCTGCGTAGGCGTGGCAGCCTATCCCGAGAAGCACTATGAGGCCGCCAACCTAGATGCCGACATAGAATGGCTGAAGCAGAAAGTGGACGCCGGCGCACAGTACGTCGTCACGCAGATGTTCTTCGCCAACGACAGCTTCTACCGCTTCGTCGACAGGGCTCGCAGCGCAGGCATCACAGTGCCCATAATACCAGGCCTCAAACCTATATCTGCTCAGCGGCAGCTCGATCTGTTGCCTCGAGCCTTCCATATCGATATACCACAGCAGCTTGTGAGCCTTATGGCCAAGGCCACGACGCCCGACGATGCTTACCGCGCAGGCATAGAGTGGACCATAGCGCAAAGCCGCGACCTACTCGCCCATGGCGTGCCGGCAATACATTATTATACAATGGCAAAGACCGACAACGTCTGCCAGATCGTCAAGGCTGTGTTCTGAGCCAGGGCCACTCTCGCGGCAGTTTCCCTTGCGTACGCCACGCGCGCGTGTAATTAAAAGATGTGAAATATTGCCCACATCTTTTGTCGCTCGCAGATTTATGCCTACATTTGTCCGCGAAAAGAGTTGCTAACATCGTATTCAAAGCATAATATGGACCGCCAACAAGATAACCTCCAGCAGCTCGGCCGCAAGACCGACTACACTTTCGACTACAACCCCGACCTCCTCGAGAGCTTCGAGAACCGCCACCCCGACAACGACTACTGGGTGCGCTTCAACTGTCCCGAGTTCACAAGCCTCTGTCCTATCACAGGGCAGCCCGACTTCGCAGAGATTCGCATCAGCTATCTCCCCGACCACCGTATGGTTGAGTCGAAGAGTCTCAAGCTCTACCTCTTCAGCTTCCGCAACCACGGCGACTTCCACGAGGACTGCGTCAACACCATCATGAAGGACCTCATACGTCTCATGGATCCTAAGTACATCGAGGTAATCGGTCTCTTCACGCCCCGCGGAGGCATCAGTATCTACCCTTATGCCAACTATGGCCGTCCCGGTACCAAGTACGAGGAGATGGCTCAGTACCGGCTCCTGCATCACGACCTGTGAGTTATTTCATAATTCACAATTTATAATTCACAATTTTCAATTTTCAATTTTCACTTTTAAACCGCAAGTCCCCCCTCGGGGGGATTTAGAGGGGGCCTCTCTTTTTCCCTTATGGCTAACACAAACATCAATCGCCGACAATTCCTGCGCTCGCTTGGCTTAGGCTCAGCGTCAGCAGTATCGCTTATGGCCATGAGCCCTTTTAAGGTCTTGGCTTCAGAGCGCCCACACCTTGCCGCCCCCGAGGGCGACATCAAAATGACCTATCGCCGCCAGAATGGCACGGGTGAGCAAATCTCGCTCCTCGGATTCGGTATGATGCGCCTGCCGCGCGAGCAGGCCGACGTCGACCGCCTCGTAGATTATGCCATAGCCCATGGCATCAACTATTTCGACACCGCACCAATGTACGGCGGCGGGCACAACGAAGACGTCGTAGGGCAGACGCTCAGCCGCTATCCGCGCGACAAATACTACATCGCCACCAAGATGTCGAACCAGAACCCCTCGCTCTGGCCTTTCGAGAAATCAAAGGAGATGTACGAGAACTCGTTCCGCAATCTGCGCGTCGACTATATCGACTACTACCTCCTACACAGCATCGGCGGCGGAGGCGTTGACAACCTCAAGGGACGCTTCATCGACAACGGCCTCCTCGACTTCCTCGTCAAAGAGCGCGAGGCAGGGCGCATACGCCACCTCGGATTCAGCTACCACGGCGACGTCGCCGCCTTCGACTGGCTGCTCGACCACAACGACCAGTACCACTGGGACTTCGTTCAGATACAAATGAACTACCTCGACTGGCGCCACGCCGGGCGCGGCCGACGTCGCGGTGATGCCGACGCCGAATACCTCTACGGCCGACTCGAGAAACTAGGCATACAGGCTGTAATCATGGAACCCATACGTGGAGGAGGACTCGCAAACGTCGCCGACGAGATACGCGAACAGATGCAAGCCGTGCGCCCCGATGACAGCCCCGCCACCTGGGGATTCCGGTGGGTTGGCTCACACGCCAACGTACTCACCGCCCTCAGCGGGATGAACCGTATGGAGCACCTCGAGGAAAACATCCGCACATTCTCCCCGCTGCAGCCCTGCACCGAGGCTGAGAACGAGCTACTCGCACGCATCGCCGACCAGATGGCTGGTTTCCCCACCATCGGCTGTACCACTTGCGCCTACTGCATGCCTTGCCCCTACGGCGTGGATATTCCGGCCAACTTTGCCTTCTACAACAAAGCCGTCACCGAGAAGATGCTGCCGCTGCCCGAAGCTACGGCACCCGACTACGCCGAGCGCCAAGAAGCTTTCATACGCGCCTACCGCGAAGCCATACCTGCAGAGAAGCGCGCCACTACGTGTGTCGACTGCGGCGAATGTCTAGCCAAATGCCCTCAGCAGATTCGCATTCCCAACCAGATGAGCCGCATCGTGGAGCTCACACGCAAGCGCCGAAAATAAACCTTTTCCGTTTCAGCCTGTCATACCAAAAGATAGGAAAACGTAAACAACACTTTATGAAGAAGAACAACATCATGATTGCGGCCGTGGCCGCAGCGGTCGCCTTCGGCCTGATGAGCCTCAGACCTGCCGACGACGTAGTAACGAAAGAAAACGGCCTTACAGTCGTCAACACCACCACTTTGGCTGAGGACATCGAAGGTTATGCCGGCCCGACGCCCCTGAAGATCTACATCAAAGGCAGCAAAGTAGAGAAAATCGAAGCCCTCAAGAATCTCGAGACGCCCAAGTACTTCGCGCTCATTAAGCGCGACCTGCTCTCGAAGTGGAACGGCCTCGCCGTAAAGAAGGCGGCCACTCAGAAGGTCGACGTCGTCACAGGTGCCACCTACACCTCCGAAGCCGTCATAGAGAACGTTAGACGCGGCCTCGACTACTACAACAAACGCGGCAAGAAATAGCGTCGCCCGCCTGCCGCCCCCACGTCATTCATCAAACGTAAATACATTAAAAGCCCCGCTACGTCAGACCGACATAGCGGGGCTTAATGGTTAAATAATGTTATTCTTTCGAACTTTCTTAGTACTATGTATTGCAAGGTACTAATATTTAGCCTACCTTTGCCGCAGCTTAAGCAAAGGTTCTCATCGGGTAGGGGAGTTTCGCCCGAAGAGAGATATTGAATGAATAACGTAAAAAACACTTTTTTATTATGACAAAAGACCGACTGACTCGCTCTCGGAGCAACAAATGGCTGGCAGGCATCTGCGGCGGCATCGCCGAGTATTTCGGTTGGAACGCCGATGCGCTGCGCCTGGTGTGGCTCGTGCTTACCGTAGGCACTATGTTTTGCGGCGGTATCATCTACCTAATCCTATGGATCATCATGCCGCAAGACTGAATCCGCAAATTGTAAATTGTAAACCGTCAAATTGTAGATCGATATGGTTGACGTAACAAATGCCAAGTCCCAGATGCGCAAGGGGATGCTGGAGTACTGCATCCTGCTGCTGCTGAAGCGCGGGCCGGCCTACGCTTCCGTCATCATCCAGCAGCTGAAAGAAGCTGAACTGCTGGTGGTCGAAGGCACGCTGTACCCGCTGCTGACGCGTCTGAAGAAGGACGGCCTGCTCGCCTACGAATGGCAGGAGAGCACACAGGGACCGCCTCGCAAGTACTACGAACTCACCGCCGATGGTCAGCAATTCCTGGATGACCTGGACAAGGCGTGGGGCGAAATCGAGAGGACGGTGAATGTCCTCAAAACCTCAAACACCTCAAAACCTTAAGACCTCAAAACCTTAAGACCTCAAAACCTCAAAACCTTAAGAACTTATAGATTTATGAAAAAGAATATAACCATCAACCTTTGTGGGCGCCTCTTCGCCATCGACGAGGATGCCTACGAGATGCTTGCCACCTACGAGCAGTCGCTCCGTAATTATTTCCGCACGCGTGAGGGCGGCGAGGAGATTGCCGAGGACTTGGAAGCGCGCATCGCCGAGCTCTTCGACGAACTGAAGGCGAAGGGCGTCGAGGCAATAACGATAGATCACGTGCGCGAGGTCATCCATCGCATTGGAAGGCCGGAAGAGATGGAAGAGCAGCCCACCAACGGCCCCGAAGCCCCCTCCCGTCCCCCCCGAGGGGGGGCGAACAGATCCTCTGGATTCCCAACGGAAACGGACGCCCCCCCT
>JAFRNY010000074.1 GCA_017429945.1 Bacteroidaceae bacterium | reverse complement strand
CTTTGTCCGTTCCTTTGTGTTCTGTGCACGTTACGGTGATGCTTCCCGGCTTGAATGCATTCGGATTGTCAGGATCTAAAAGGTCATTTCCCTCAGCATCTTCGACATAGAAGTTGATTTCGACGGGCACAGGGTCTCCAACGATGTCTTCATCCTCATCTTTGCATGATAAGACAAGCAAAGCTGGGCAGAACAAGGTGATTGAGATGATTGATAACAGTCCTTTTTTCATTTGAAATACTTTTTAGGTTATACACTGATAATTATGCTTTATTCTTGTCGCTTATACACATTTGTTTTATTGAAGTCTTGAGCTGCTGAAAGAGAATAGCCCCAGTTAATGAATGCATTACGTGCTTTCGAGATATTAGAAGTTGAGGATGGACCCCATGACACATCTGCAGAATTTGCGATGTCTAATATATATGGGGCAAGAATAGAATCTGATATATTATTATGTGTATAGTGTGAATATGATGGTGAACTCAGGCCCACGGCTACGTTGGTGCTGAAACGTTCCCAGCCACGGTAAGAGTACACGAAGCTCGGGCCGATGTAGTGCTGGTCTATCTGGCCGTAGCTCTGGGCCATGAAGGTGTGCCCCAGGACATAGTCAAGTCCCACGCCGAAGCCCTTGCGCCATAGGTGCTGGTAGGCCGCTGCCACATCGATGCCAATAAGGCGCTTCATGCGAAGGCTGCCGGCGACACCATCCCCACCTAAATAGCTATATACAGGCATGATGATCTTGGACGTCATTATTGAAGGTCCCAGGCAGACTTTGAAGATGTTCTCTTTGGTAAAGCTGTTCAGCCTCTCATCTTGAGCCTTGAGGTCAGAGAAGTTGCATAGCATGACAGCTATCATGGTAGCCATTAATATCTCCCTTTTCATAGATTTCATAAGTATTGATTGTTTATAATCGCATTCCAGACACTCCCACTTCTGGTCTTACGGATATGTCACCGTCCAGTCATGCTCTTCGAGCCATTTGCGGGTCAGCTCGTAGCGGCGGAAATAAGAAAACCGTTCCTCAAATGGTAGTTTACTTCTCGTTTTATCCCAATCGAGAACATAAATTTGGACGATATAATTACGCCTGAAGACCTGTTTACGTGATAAATATGAATAGGCAAGACGGTGTGTATGAGGAGGAATCCCCTCAGAATCAAAATTTGGATTGTCTTCCTTCGTTATTGTTGTGTCAGGATAATTGTGAGTATATAAGAGACAAACGGTCTTATCTGAATTGTTGTAAAAAGTAATAAATGGTTCACCTGGTCCTATCTCTTCTGCAAATAAACATGAGATTAAGAGAGTGGGGCAGATGATGAGTAAAAAGATTGTGGATAATTTTTTCATAAGTGTTAGGATTATAAATGTATATTAGAACCAAAGATAATATTTCTGTAGTGTATGCTCAACTCTTTCCAGGTCCTCTTTTGAGTAATCTACCATGTCATAACGATCACGGGTAAGAGGGTTTTCTTCATGAGAGTTTGGCTTGTTTGTTAGTTGCAAAGGTAGTGAATAATTTATTTGATATTAAAGTGAATGACACACGTGCCAATTAAATGATTATAGATGTGAACAGGTGCCACAGCATAATAACTTCTTTTAGAAAGTCTGTGGTTGTACGCGTTAAGTATTAATGGGGGAGTTGGCTTTATGGCTGATGTCGATGACCAAGGGCATTGCCAATGTTTCGACGAGTGAGCACCAATGCCTCTTAATAAGGCATCAACATCGCCGTCGTAATAATGCCATGGGGTACCTTCGTAATGGCCATTTGAGCGGTATACTATAAACATGTCATTTCCAAGAATTTGACGAACATCTCTCCAAAAAGGAGAATTGCCATTGTTGTAGACTTTCAAGTCAAAAATGATATCCTCGCCATAGGCAAAAGTCGTTGCCTGTTCTCCTCGGGTATTCAATAGCGCAAATTCAGCTTGGATGCTATCCACTTCAAATGAGTAGACATCTTTATGAGGTATTTGATATTCAGGAACGATATCCTCTTCATCATTGCAAGACACGAGTGCTAAAGAAAGAGACAGCACAATAGAAATAATCGAGATGAAAGGCAATGGATTGCTCTTCATGAGATGTTTGGTTATAGTTCTGAATTTGTTCATGATAACATGTTTTACGTTTTAATAATTGTATGTCCTTTCTTTAATATACACACTCTCGGACTGAAATATTACAGCGAAAGGCTTTTTTTTGCAAAAAAGATAATGCTGGCAGGATTTCTTCCATGAGAATTGCAGCTTGATTGCTGCCGCAAAGATAGGAAGAAATGGCTAATGGCGAGTGATAAATAATGAATTTCTTTGGCGAAAAGTGAAAATTGGCATCTCTGTGTCCTCTGTCTTCTCTGTGCTCTCTGTGCCTGCGCAGCAGGCCCCTGTAGTCTGTAGTCTTGTTTGAACAAAAATTTTTGTTGGCTATCCGCAATCGTACCACCAAGACGCTGCAAGCGTCATCGCTCAATAACCGGGGTGTGCGTAGCACCTCCGGATGTCAGCCAGCATCGGAATCGACCCTGGAGGGGTCGCCCTCTCGGACTGATGGGGCACTCTTCCAGAGTGCATATCACGATTGTATGTCAACCGGGGGTGCTCGCTACGCTCGTACCCTCGGTTATCGAGCGAAGACCGCGTTGCGGTCTCTTTTGTGGTACGATTGCGGATAATCATAACATTGCATCATTCCTTATTGAAGATGCTCTTGGGTGAGATGAAGGTGCTGCGAATGCGCCACTCTTTGGGGTAGAGGTTGTTGGCGCGCGAGCCAAGGTTTTTCATGAGACCGAGGCGCTGGCCTCGGTATGCCACTTGCACTATGCCGGCTGGCGTGTCGGGCGGCAGGATGAGGGCTTCGCGCTGCAGATAGCGAATGGCATCGGGCAGCGAGAGGTCGACGATCGGTGCTCCGGGGCTGTCGAGCAGTGTGGTGGGCAGTGTTGTCAGCTCGTCGGCAAGGTGCTCAGCAATGCTTTTCGGCGCTGCTTTCTGATGCTTGTTTTTCCCTGTTTTACGTTGCTTGTTGGAGACGGCCGATAGTGTTGCCGAATCGATGCGCCCGCCCCCAATGGACGCTTCTTCGAGCGAAGCGGGTTTGAAGGCATCGGCTGTTCCCGCATCTTCGCATTCGTGACTGCTCTTGCGCAACAGGGCACAGAAGAATCCTTCGCCACGCACTTGGCCGGGGATGAAATGGTAGCAGGGGCAGCCCCCTCCCGTCCCCCCCGGGCCCCCTCCCGTCCCCCCCGAGGGGGGGAGTCCGTTGCGGCTTGTTGGTCCGCGGATTTGCGCGCCCCCCCTGGGGGGGGACGGGAGGGGGCTGAGGGGGCTGTGGGTGTAGCCCTTGCGCAGGTCGCCGAGGATTCCCCAGGCAGGTTCAACGGGGATGTCTACGACCTCTGCTCCGAGCTCTCTGGCAATCCACTCAACGTTCTCTTCGTCCTCCTCGGGGTTGAAGGTGCATGTGGAATAGATAAGATAGCCGCCGGGGCGCAGTGCCGGCCAGATGTCGGCTACGATAGAGCGCTGCAGCGCGGCGCACTCGGCTACGAAAGCGGGCGACCATTGGCGCCGGGCTTCTTCCTCCTTGCGCATCATGCCTTCGCCCGAGCAGGGCACGTCGGCAAGGATGAGGTCGAAACCTGGGAACGTCTTGCATGTGCGGGCGGCACGGGCTATGTCGCGTGCGTAAGCCTGCGTCACTATGACATTGCCTGCCCCCCATTTTGAGAGGTTCTCTGCCAGGACCTGGGCGCGTTGTCGCAGCGGCTCGTTGCTTACGAGCAGACTGTCGGGCGGCAGCAACGAGCGCAGGATTGTGCTCTTGCCGCCAGGTGCTGCGCAGAGGTCGAGGGCAGCCCCCTCCCAGCCCCCCCGAGGGGGGGCGCTCATATACTCGGGCGAACAAGCGGGAACGGACTCCCCCCCTCGGGGGGGGTGGGAGGGGGCTAGATGCCGCAGGACGTGGGCTACGAACATCGAGCTGGCTTCCTGGACGTAGTAGGCGCCGGCATGCAGAAGCGGGTCGGCGGTGAACTGCGGCCGCTCTGCCAAATAGATGCCTTCGGGGCACCAGGGCACATGGCTCTCACCGCCCTCAGGCCAAGCGTCGGAGGGCATGCGTGCGGGGTTGAGACGTATGCTCACGGGGACGTCCTCGTCGAGCCCGCGTATGAGGGTATCGACGGAGGCTTCGGTCCACACTCGCCGAAAATAGCTTTCAAAGCCCTGTGGCAGAGTCATATTCGCAGTCTCTAATCCCTAATCTCTAATCCAAACTAAACCAGGCTATAGAGCAGCAGTATGATGAGCTGAGCCGTAAGGATGCGCAGGAACATGCACAGGGGATAGACCGTAGAGTAGCCTACGGCAGGAGCGTCGTTGTTGGCCGTCTGGTTGGCATAAGCCAAGGCGGGCGGGTCGGTGGTGGAGCCAGCGATGAGGCCCATCAGCGTGAAGTAGTTCATCTTGTACTTAAGGCGTGCGAGCGTGCCTATGATGAGAATAGGAATTACGGTGATGAGGAAACCGGCCCAGACGTAGGTGAGGCCGTCGCCCTCGGTGACCGTCTGCCAGAAGGTGGCGCCAGCCTTGATGCCCACTGATGCGAGGAACAGCACGAGGCCGAACTCACGCAGCATCAGGTTGGCCGAGGTGGTGGTGTAGCTGACAAGATGGGCCTTGTAGCCGAAGCGCCCGATGAGGATGGCTATAATGAGCGGACCGCCGGCCAGACCGAGCTTGACGGGCGTAGGCACACCGGGCAGGGCGATAGGCATCATGCCGAAGACGATACCTACGACGATGCCAATGAACAGCGCTGCCAGGTTGGGGTGGTCGAGGCGCTTCACCTCATTGCCCAAGACGTTGGCTACGCGCTCGACGGCGTCCTCGGGACCTACGCAGACGAGCTTGTCGCCAATCTGAATGCGCAGGTTCTGGTCGGCAAAGAGGTTCATGCCGTTGCGGCGGACGCGGGTGACGTTGACGCCATAGACGGAGCTGAAATGCAGCTGGCCGAAGGTCTTGCCGTTGACGCTGGGTTGCGTGACGAGGATGCTCTTCGAAACCATAGGCACGTCCTGCTCCTCCCACTCGACGTGGTCCACGGGGCCGATGAAGGCCGAGATGGCTTCCCAGTCGTCCTCGGCGCAGGTGATATACATGAGGTCGCCCTGATTGACGATAGTGTCGCGGTTGGGAATCGAGACGTGGCCTTCGTGGAGGAAGCGCGAGCACACGAAGTTGCGCCCCAGGAAGTTGCGTATCTGCAGGATGGTGCGGCCGCTGAGAGCCTTGTTCTCGGCGCGGAGCGTCATGCGGTGGGGCTTGGCGTGAGGGTTCTCGTTCATCTCCTGCTCGATCTGCTCGGTCTCTTTCTTAAGGCTGATGCCGCAGATGTAGCGGATGGCTATGGTAGCACCGATGATGCCTACGACGCCGAGGGGGTAGGCGCAGGCGTAGCCGGAGGCTATCTGAGGTATCTCCGACGCGCCCTTATAGATGGAATTCACGGCCTCAGAGGCGGCACCCAGACCCGGGGTGTTGGTGATGGCTCCGCAGAGCACGCCCGTCATCATCGACAGGTTCCACACATTCTCGCCGCCCTTGATGGCGGGGTTGTAGAAGAGAATGAAATAGAGCACCAACATCGTGACGACGTTCAGACCCACGATGCCCATGGCCAAGCCGTTGGCCGTGATGCCACCTTTGGCAAAGCTCTCGAAGAAGCCCGGGCCTACCTGCAGACCTATACAATAGACGAAGAGGATCAGGCCGAAGTCCTGAACGTAGTTGAGCACGGCGGGCGTGCCGGTGAAACCGATGTGCCCGGCCACAATGCCGGCAAACAGCACGAAGGTGACACCCAGCGAGATGCCGAAGATCTTGAACCGTCCAAGCGCTATGCCTACGGAGATGACCAGGGCGTAGAGCACCACGATGTGAGCGATGGAGTCGGTGCTGGTGAAAAGATTAATAAGCCAATCCATGATTATGATTTACTATTTATGATTTACGATTTACTATTTAATGATTTCGATTTACAATTTCATTTTGATTAGCCGATTGACGCGAATAATGGCCAAAGGCGTTTATTCGCGTGCAAAAGTACATTTTTTTGCCCACATAGTGCGCCCTTTTCACTTTTAATTTATACTTTTGCACAAAATTCTTATCATGAAACAATATCTTGACCTGCTGCAGCGCATACTCGACGAAGGCGCTGTGAAGACCGACCGCACGGGCACGGGCACGAAGAGCGTGTTCGGCCACCAGATGCGCTTCAACTTGGCCGACGGCTTTCCTCTGCTGACGACGAAGAAGCTGCATCTGCGCAGTATCATTCATGAACTGCTGTGGTTCCTGCGAGGCGACACCAACATTAAGTACCTGCACGATAATAAGGTTACCATCTGGGACGAATGGGCCGACGAGAACGGCGACCTCGGTCCGGTCTATGGCCATCAATGGCGGTCGTGGCCCGACTACGACGGCGGCACTATCGACCAGATAGCCAACGTCGTAGACCTCATCAAGCATCACCCCGACTCGCGACGCATGATGGTCTCGGCATGGAATGTGGCCGAGGTGGACCGTATGGCACTCCCGCCCTGCCACTGCCTCTTCCAGTTCTACGTCGCCGACGGGCGCCTCTCGCTCCAACTCTACCAGCGCTCGGCCGACACCTTCCTCGGCGTGCCTTTCAACATCGCCTCCTACGCCCTGCTGTTGCAGATGATGGCGCAGGTGACTGGCCTCGAAGCAGGCGATTTCATACACTCCACGGGCGACACTCACCTCTACCTCAACCATATCGAGCAGGCACAACTGCAGCTGACACGCACGCCACGCCCGCTGCCCCGCATGCTCATCAACCCCGACGTGAAGGATATCTTCAGCTTCCGCTACGAGGACTTCCAGCTCGAAGGCTACGACCCATGGCCGCACATCAAGGCCGAGGTGGCAGTATAGGACTCACCCCCAAGACTCACCCCCGGCTCCTCTCTCCCGAGAGAGGGGAGTAGGACTCACCCCCGGCCCCCTCTCTCCGGAGAGAGGGGAGAATATACATTAGTAAATGAATAAAATATTTCCTATGCCAAACGATAACAATCTACAAAACATCATACGCCCCTCTCTCGGGAGAGAGGGGTCGTGGGTGAGTCTGATAGCTGCTGTAGCAGAGAATGGTGCCATAGGCTACGAGAACAAGCTGATATACTGGCTGCCCAACGACCTGAAGCGCTTCAAGGCGCTTACTACGGGCCACACCATCGTCATGGGCCGTCGCACTTTCGAGTCGCTGCCCAAGGGGGCGTTGCCCAACCGTCGTAACGTCATTTTGACGAAAAACGCCCATTTCATCGCAGAAAATACGGAGATATTCTCGAGCTTGGAAGCCGCCTTGGCTTCGTGCGCCAGCGATGAGGACGTCTATGTGATTGGCGGCGCCAGCGTCTATGCCGAAGCACTGCCGTTGGCCGACCGCCTATGCCTGACCGTCGTCCATGACACGCCCGCCCATGCCGATGCCTTCTTCCCCTGGCTCAACCCTCTGGAATGGGAAATCACTAACGAAGAAAGGCACAGCGCCGACGAGCGCCATGCCTTTGCATATACGTTTGTGAATCTACAGCGGAAGCACGTGTAGCGCCAAGGGGCGCCAGCAGAAAAGGCCCCGTGGTCAACTTTGTCTGAGTTGACCGCGGGGCCGTTCCGTTTTCTCTGCTGTATTTATATCAACGTCAGGCGGTGAATCTCACTCTCCGGTGGCCTGGCGGTAGGCGAGGCGGGCGGTTTGGAGGGCTATGTGTGCGTCGGTGTGCTTATCGCGGGCCTGCTGGAGCAGTAGTTGTGCTTCGAGGAGGTCGCTCATGGTTGAGGTGCCGGCATGGTAGGTGTCGGTCTGCAGACGCAGGTTCTCCGTAGCCTGCTCTATGCTTCGCTGTGCCAGCGCGAGTTGGCTGTTGGCTTCTACGACATCGTTCCATGCTTTCTCGGCACGGATGGTCAGGAGCTGGGCATTGTCGGCCAACTGCTCCTCGGCTTTCTGCCGTTCAATTTTCTTGCGGCGTATAGCATGTGATCCGCCCCACCAGTCGCTGATGGGCACGGAGGCCGTGGCGAAGACCATTGCGAAGGAGCGGTTGTTGTCGAGCAGGTTGTGATAGTTGTAGCCGGCGCCTACGGCCACTGAAGGCAAGCGTTTGCCCAACTCCATCTTTTGCTGTAGCCGAGCGGCTTCTACGCCTTTCTGCAACAGCTGATATTCAGGCAGCGCAGGCAGGAAACCGGTGGCGTCGGCATGTGCAGGCAGGAGGCTGGCGGCATCGGTACCGAGGTCGGGTGTGGCCAGCGACCACGCGCCTTTCAGGCCGCAGTACTGGGAGAGGATCAGCTTGAGAATGGCACGTCCGTTGTTGAGCTTCAGGCGCTGGGCGGCGATGTCGTTCTGGCGCAGCTGCACCTGAAGGAGGTCGTTGCGCAAGGCCACGCCGGCTTCCACGGCAGCCTGGGCATCCTTGGCCAAGTCGGCCAGCAGGGCATCTACAGCGTCGAGCGTCCGCTCTTTCTCCTGCAAGGCTACGAGCTGCCAATAGTATTGCTCGGTCTGGGCCTCGACGTCTTTTTCAGAGAGTTGCAGCTGAAGGGTGCTCACCTCCTCGCCCAAGCGTGCCAAACGGTTGCCGTTGACAATCTGTCCGCCGGCGAACACAGGCAGGATGGCTTCGATGCCTGCGATGCGACCATGCTTCATCATGGTCATGGTCATTGGACAGCTGAGGGCCATAAGAGCTTCGGCCGGCAGGCTCTGTGCGAGCGCTGCCCCGAGTTCGGGTGTGATGAACTCCGAGGGGTCGATGTCCATGCGCGCCATGCCTTTGTTGGCCGTGAAGCCTAAGGCTGTTCCGCTGATATTGGGGAAGTAGTTGGTGAAAGCCTCGCGCCGCTGTTCGCGGGCAGCTTCGATGTCGAGGCGGCCCGTGCGCATAGCGATATTATTGTGCAGGGCTGAGTCTTTCAGCTGCTCAAGGGTGAGAGCGCTCCCTCCCTGCTCTCCCTCCATACTTGATGTGTCAAGCGTCGCAGAGCGCCGAGTTGCAGGGAGGGGAGTGGCAGCTTGTAATATAGTGAGACCTACGGTCAGTAAAAGCTTATGTGAAAGTTTCATCTATGTTTATTCTTGTCTGGTAATTACTCCCCTCTCTCGGGAGAGAGGGGCCGGGGGTGAGTCCTATTTCTTGACGCTTAATTTCCAATATACTACAGGTAGGACGGTGACGACGAGGATGAGCGTGCCTATGCCGCCGGCGAAGATGGTG
The DNA here is from genome assembly GCA_017429945.1 of Bacteroidaceae bacterium. Lineage (GTDB taxonomy): Bacteria > Bacteroidota > Bacteroidia > Bacteroidales > Bacteroidaceae > Physcousia. Next base: position 13,301 of record JAFRNY010000074.1, on the reverse strand, counting down.
ACGCCTACAGGCATCCAGAACGAAGAGCCGGCGATAATCATAGGTATGACGCCTACGGCCGTCGTGGCTGTGGTGAGGAAGATGGGCACCATACGGCGATGTCCGGCATCGTAGGCTGCTTCTTCGATGGCGTAGTTGTAGTCGCGGCGATAGGTCTCGCGCTGTTCGTCGGTGAGGGTGGCCGGCATGGGATGCGCATCGTGGAAGCGCTTCATCTGCTCGTCGGCGTGCTCGAAGATGAGAATCTCGTTGCGCATGATAATGCCCATCAGCGTGACGAGGCCGAAGATGCTGGTGAGGCCGAGCATACGGTCCATGAGGCCCAGGCCGATGAGGGCGCCTGGCAGCATCAGTCCGAGCGCTGCCATGCAGAGGAACGTTATGCCGAAGCGTTTGAAATTGAAGAGAATGAAGAAGAAAATGATGACCATGGCAATGACGATGCCATTGTAGATCTGGGGCATGTTCTCATCGTTGTACTCCAGTTCGCCGCCCAGCTCGGCACGCACACCCTGTGGCAAGGGTAGTGCCTCCATGATGTCGTTGAGGCGCGACTCTACGGGGGCGGCATACGTGCCACGGACGAACTCCGCCGTGACGGTCATGCAGCGCTGGCCGGCTCGGTGCATGATGCGGCTCTCGCTCCAGCGTGGCTGCACGCGTGCCAACTGGCGCAGGGCTACAGCATGGGAACTTGAGCCGCCGACACCCGTGACGCCTAAGCCGCCGGCTGCTGCCGCCTTCATGGCGCTTGCTGCGGCCTGAGGCGAGAAGAGCCCGAGGTCCTCGACATCGGAGATGGTCTGTTCGGCTGTGTCTTTCACTACGATGGGCAGTTCGTAGTCGCCCTCCCAGATGCTGCCCACGCCGAGGTCGCCCGTTGAGGCTGCCAGGGCCAAGGCCGCTGTGGCGCGGTTAACGCCCAGCTGTGCCGAAGCTACGGGATCGAGCTCGACATTGATGAGCGGGAAGGGCTGCAGGAAATCGGTGTGTACCCATTCGAGCTCGGGCATGGTGCGCATCTGCTCCATCATACGCTCGGCAGCGACGTGCAGCGAATCGATGTCGTCGCCATAGAATCGGAATTCTAGCTCGGGCACCTCAAGGAAATCGAGGCGTTTGAATTTGACGTAAGCCTCGGGATAGCGCTCTGCCAGGCGCGGCTGATAGTCGGCCAGGAGCTCGAGGGTGGCATCGTTGGAGACGGTGTTGACGATGAACTGGGCGAAATTGCGCCCTGCCATCTGCGGCGCATAGCACGTTTGGAAGCGTGGCGACGAGCAGCCAATGAACTCTGTGATGCCCGTGATTCGCTCATCGGCCTGCAAGGCTGCATAGACGGAGTCGGCCACGGCGCGAGTGTCGGCCAGGCCCTTGCCGTCGGGCAGGAAGATTTCTACGGCAAACTGGTCGCGGTCGCAGAAGGGGAACAGGCGGATCTTCAGCGAAGGCACGATGAGCATTGAGAGTAGGATTGAAGCCAGTCCCAGGCCTATCGTAAGGTAGGGTCTGCGGAATGTCCATGCCAGCACACGGTCGTAGAGTGATTGTACGCGGTCGGTCAGCCGCTTGCCCTGCTTGCTCGAGTCGGGCACCCCGATAATCTTTACGCATAGGAACGGAATGACTGCCACGGCAATGGCCAGAGACACCATCAGGTTGATGGTAATAGTCCATGGGAAATCGCCTATGGCATCCTGAAAGGCGCCGCGGAAGGTGAGCAGGAACGGGAAGAAGAGAGCGCAAATGCAAATCGTGGCGAGCGCCATAGGCATGAAGTACTGCCGCACGGAGTGTATGGCAGCGTCATGGGGCCGTTCGCCCTTGCCTACGTACTCGAGATAGCCGTCGATGACGACGATGCTATTGTCCACAATCATTCCGAGCACCACAATCAAGCCGGCCAACGTAACAATATTCAGCGGAATGTTGGCCATATACATGAAAGCCACGCTGATGAATGTGCTCAGCGGAATTGTGATTGCCGCTACTATGGCAGAGCGCAGGGGGAAGAGCACCATCATCACCAGAATAATGACGGCCATCGACAACAGCAGGTCGCGCAGGAAGTCGCGGATGCTCAGGCCTACGACTTTGGGCAGGTCGGCAATGCGCGTTATAGTGACGTCGTCGGGAAGCTCTTCGAAGCTGAAATCTTCGATGACGGCGTCCACGTCGTCGCCATAGGCCATGATGTTGTTGCCGTCGTTCATCTCCAGCGAGAGCAGCAGGCAGGAGTGGCCGTTCTGCATGATGTAGCCGTCGCTGGTGTCGTACTCGCGGCGCACTTCGGCGATATCGCTCACACGGACAATCTTGCCCGAGGTGGGGTCGGAGTAGATGATCATGTCGGCAATCTCCTGTGCGCTGTTTTGCGTCGGCTCGATGTGGATGAGCGTCTGCTGATGGTCGCTGACGAGGGAGCCGGCCATGGTGGTGAGGCCCTCCGACTGAAGGGCGCTCATAAGCGACAGCTGTCCTATGCCGAATGATTCGAGGCGAGCGCGGTCGATGTACAGGCTGATTTGCTCTTTCTGTTCGCCATACTGGCGGACGTTGGCCACCGAGGCTATCTGGCGGAGGCGGTCGCTGAGGCGGTCGCTGTAGTCCTGCAGCTCACGGTAGGTGCGCTCGGGGCTCTCGATGGCTATGAGCAGGGCCGATGTGTTGCCGAAATCATCGTTGGCCACGAGGGCCACGACGCCTTTGGGCAGGCTCTGCTTGTAGAGCGCGAGGCCGTGCTTGATCTTGCTCCATACCTCGTCTTTGTTGTTGACGTCGTCGTTGAGGTGCACCAGCACCATGGCCATACCGTTCTGCGAGGTCGATGTCGTCTTGGCGCGCTTCACCTCGGGGTAGGTGAAGAGGAAGCGCTCGAGCGGTCGCGTCACCTGCTGCTCCACCTCCTCGCTCGTAGCCCCCGGGTAAACGGCGATGACGACGCCCTGGCGAATGGTGAACGGCGGAAATTCGTCCTAGGGCATGACGTACATTCCCCATATTCCTATACCGAAGAGGATAGCTACTACGAGCAGCGAGATGGGGTAGTGCAGTAGTGGCCAGGCCATCCAGTTGATTTTCTTTTCCATAGGGCGTTAGTAGACGACTTTGGTTCCTTCGCTAAGTTTCTGATAACCCTCGATGACTACAAGCTGTCCGGCAGCAAGGCCGCTGAGAATCGCTACGCGGTTGCCAAGCGTGGCGCCTATCTCTACGGGTGTGCGGTGAGCCGTGCTGCTCTTGTCCACGGTCCAGGCAAAGAGTGAGCCGTCAGCGCGGCGCTGTACGGCGGTCAGGGGCAGGGTGAAAGCCCCCTCAGCCCCCTCCCGTCCCCCCCGAGGGGGGACTTGCGTTACTGCAGGGATTCCAGAGGATATGGTCGCCCCCCCTCGGGGGGGCTGGGAGGGGGCTGTTCCTCTGGGCTGGGAGGGGGCTACCCCGATCTCCACTTTCGCCACCATCCCCGGCAGCAGAGTACGACTACTATTATTCACGCGCACGCGAAGGTCATAGGTGTGGGTGAGGGCATCGGCCTGCACGCCTTTCTCTATGCGCCCGCCGGCAAAGGTTTGTCCGAGGGCATCTACGGTCACCTGCGAGGCTGTGTTGGGAGCTATGTGCCGGACCTCTGTCTCGGGCACAGAGAATCGCACTTTCACGCTATTGATGTCGAGAATCGTGACTACAGCCTGCGAGGGCATGGCCGTTTCGCCCGCATTGACGTTTTTCTTGCCAATGATACCGCTTACGGGGGCTGTAAGGCGACAGTCGGCCAGATTCTTCTTAGCTACGGCCAGCTGTGAGCGTGCCTGCGTCACCTTGCTCTGGATCTCTACCCACTGCGCCTCGGTCAGCGAGCCGCGCTCGTGGAGAAGCGAATAGCGCTGGAGGGCATCCTCGGCCTGCGAGGCAGCGGCCTGTGCCGTGGCGAGGAGGTTGCGGGCCTGCGTGTCGTCGAGCTCAGCGATGAGTTGGCCACGGCCAACGTTCTGCCCTTCGCTGACGTAGACGCGTTTGACGGTGCCCATGCCGGTGAAGCTGACAGCGGTAGCCTGGGCTTCCTCTATGACTCCAACGTACGTCTTGGCGGCGGTGGTCTGCGCTGCGCTGAGAGTTTCGGTCTTCACTCTCACGGGCGCTTTCTCCCTTGTCTGCTGTTTGGGCGTGCATGCGAGCAGTGCCGTGGTAGCAACAAGTGCGATGATAGATAGTGTTCTCATATCAGTCGGTGTTGGTAATAACTTTATTTTGTGAAATAAATCGGCTGCAAAGGTAGGGAAAAAAAAAGAGCGCGCTGCAATCTGCAGTGCGCTCTTTTTGTCCTAATATTCTCTTTCATTATGCGTTAGCGGTCGAAGCGGCTTCCTCTGAGGGCTACTTGGGCCACGCAAGTTATTATTGAATGAACAAGAGGTCAGCCCACCGATATGGCCCGTCGAGAGCTATTTTCATCTTGCGATTCCCATTCTTTTCAACATTCTCGTCGTTATTCAAAGGATCAATGTGGACGTGAAGGGTCGTTTGTAGATTTATGTTATGGTTCTTTTCGCCGGTCTCATTGTCAAGATACGCTTCAAACCAGTCACCTTTAAGACTTTTATCACCGCTGTTAACTCTGATGGAATTTGACTCATTGTACTGATGCAGGCATGTAAAAAGTATTCATTGAACCTGCATAAAATAATATAAAAGCTGGCCGAACTGGGTAATCACAAGGGGTTATCATCCCAATTCGGCCAGTTGTGTCTAGTCTAGAAACAGCCGGGGCTGTGTTATGGCAAGTTTCTGCCTAGTTCTAGGTTAGGCTTCTGCTGCGGGCTCCTCTGTAGCTTCAGCAGCGGGCTGCTCGGTGGCCTTCTCTGCGGCTGCTTCGGCGGGCTTCTCCTCAGCCTTAGGCGCACGCATCTCGGTCTCTACGGCCTTGATTTTGCCTGCGAGGAGGTCGAGCTCTTCGCGGAGTTTCTCAACCTTGCGGTTCATCTCAGCCACGAGCGTGTTGCCGCTCTTTGATGTGGCGTTGAGGAAGTTGAGGTTGTTTTCATAGGTCTGCACTTCGGCCTTGCGTGCCTCGTAGATGCGCTGCAGGCGTTCGCGTTCGCGAGCGAGCGTGCTTTCGCCCTTGGCTACGGCCTGGCGTACGCTCTTCTGGAAGCCTTCGAGGCGGCGTCGTGCCTGACTGGCTCCGAACTGCTTGTAGAGCTCGTCGGCCACTTCGCGGTATTCCTTGTAGAGCTTGTCCTTGTCGCGGAAGGGCACGTGTCCCACTTCGTTCCACTTGGCCTGCAGTTCCTTGACGTGGTCGATGGTTGCATTGACGGTGTCGGTGGCGAGCAGTCGGAGCTGCTCTATGATGCTCTTCTTCTCCTCGAGGTTTTGCTTCTCCTCGGCGCGCTGTCCGGCTGTAGCCTCGTTTTTGGCAGCGAAGAATTTGTCGCAAGCCTCGGTGAAGCGTTTCCACAGCTGTTCGCTGTACTTGCGGGGCACGGCGCCGATGGTCTTCCACTGCTTCTGCAACTCGATGAGCTTGTCGGTGGTCTTGCGCCACTCGGTGCTGTCTTGTAGCGCTTCGGCTTCTTCAACGAGGCGGCGCTTGCGCTCGAGGTTCTCGTTCTGCTCGTCCTTAATGGTGCGATAGAATTCGGCCTTGGCGGTGAAGAACTGGTCGCATGCAGCACGGAAGCGGTCGAAAATCATGGTGTTCTGCTTGTGGCTTGCGAAGCCGATGGTCTTCCACTCAGCCTGCGCCTCGAGCACTTGCTTCGTGGCTTCTTCCCATGCGTTGAATGAGTTGAGCTGGTCTATGCGAATGTCCTCTACGCGCTCGCAGAGTGCTGTCTTCTTCTGGAGGTTCTCTTCTTCGCGAGCCTTGATGCCCTCGAAGTGCTCCTGATGGCGCTTGTTGATTACAGTGGATGCGGCTTTGAAGCGCTCCCACACCTGGTCGCGCAGTTCCTTGGCCACGGGGCCAATCTCCTTGTACTCGGCATGCAGGCCTTGCAGCTTGTTGAAAGCTGTGATGATGTCCTCCTCGTCGGCAAGCTGCTCTGCTAGCTCGATAAGGTGTTCCTTGGCCGTGAGGTTCTTCTTGAAGTCGTACTCACGTGCTTCGCTGTTGAGCTTCAGCAGGTCATAGAACTGCTCTACGTAGAGCTGATAGTTCTTCCAGATCTCTGTAGCTTTCTCTGCGGGCACGGCGCCTATCTCGCGCCACTCTGCCTGCAGCTGTTTGAACTCGTCGAAATGTGCATTGGCCTCTTCGGGCGATGTGGCGAGCTCTTTTATGCGGTCGATAATTGATTGTTTCTTTTCGAGGTTCTCGGCTTTCTGCTTTTCCACGTTCTCGGCAATTTCAGCGCGACGCTTGCGTATGGCAGCCATGGCCGCCTTGAAGTTCTCTTCGGCGCCATCGAGCTCTGCGCGCCAGTCTTCGGCTTTGCCTCCGGCTTCAACAAATGCGTTGAGCGCTGCCGCCTGTGCTGCGCGGTGCAGTTTGTAGAACACTTGTTTCAGGAGGTCGAGCTCGCTTTTGTTGCCGCCGGTGCCTTCTTCCTCAATCTGTTGCAGGCGTTCGACCACCTGCTCCTTGGTCTCATAGATGGGATGGCCCGCTTCGGGCTCGGCATCGGCCGGCGCTTCCTCTGAGGCTTCGGCCTCGGAAGCGACCTCTGTTTCAGACTCGGCAACGTCGGTAGCTTCTTGCTGCTCTTCGGCTGGCGTAGGCTCAGCCACGGCTTGGGGAGTTTCAGCTGTTGTCTCTTGGATCTCTACGTTCTGCGTCTCTACAGTCTGGGGCGCAGACTCCACTTGTGTCTCTGCGGCATTGCTCTCCATTTCAGGAGCGGCCTGCAGTTTCTCGGTTTCGTTCATTTTGCTTACGGTTTAAGTAGCTTAATAATAAGATTTTAACGCCTAATGGCCTGCAAATAAAGAGAAAATTATTGTTATGGCCAAATAAAAGTGGCATTTTTTTATGCGAAGCTACTTAAATCCAAGCCTTTCGACGTGCATACCACCAAAACAAGACGGTAAGTACGAGCGAAATGACGAGCGCAAAGGGGAAGCCTAAGGGGTGAGCCTCGAGTCCGTTGATGAGGTTCATACCGAAGAAGCTGGCAACCAACGTCGGCACCATGAGGAACATGGAGACGAGTGTGAGCGTCTTCATGACTGTGGACATGTTGTTGTTGATGATGCTGGCGTAGGTGTCCATGGTTGACTCGAGGATGTTGGAGTAGATGCCCGTCATCTCGCGAGCCTGGTTCATTTCGATGCTGACGTCCTCGATGAGGTCGGCGTCGAGCTCGTCGACAGGCAGCTTGAATTTAAGCTTGGAGAGCAGCGTCTCGTTGCCTCGGATTGAGGTGGCGAAGTACGTGAGGCTGTCCTGCAGGCGCGAGAGTGCGATGAGGTCCACGTTGTCGACTTTGCGGTCAAGATGGAGCTTGGCGGCCTCGATGCGTGCGTTGATCTGCTTCAGGCGCTTGAGGTACCACACGGCCGTCGAGAGGAAGAGTCGGAAGACCATGTCGACGGAGTCGGTGAATCCTACGCCGCGGCGCTGCTGATAGGTGACGAAGTCGATCATCAGGTTGGTCTCGAAGTTGCAGACCGTGATGCAGACGTCGCCTTTGAGGATGATGCCGAGCGGAATAGTGGTGTAGGGTGTTCGCGACTTTATTTCCTTGACGTAGGGTATGCGCAGGATGATTAGAATCCATCCTTCGTCGTAGTCGTAGCGGGCACGCTCTTCGGTGTCGGCGATGTCGTCGAGGAAGTAGTCGGGGATGTGGAGCTCGTCTTGCAGGAATTGTGCATCGTCCTTTGTAGTGCATGTCACTTGCACCCAGCAGTTAGGCTGCCATTGGTCCAACGTATGCAGACCATGATTAGTGTTCCAGAATGTTCGCATAGTAGGGTAAAAGGGTTTTACGGCTCCCGCCAGAAGCCTGCTATGCGATGCACACACCTCTGGGAGCCTAATTCATGTTGTTACGTTGATGATAATCGTCCATTTTGAGAATGATGGATTGGTTTAACGGCTGCAAAGGTAGGTATAAAAGTGAAAAATTTTGTGCTGCGAGGTTATTTTTCAGTTTTTCACTTATGCGTGAGTGCTTAAAACGGGTGCATCAGTACAGGAAATCGTCGTCTGTCGCCTCGTCCTCGTCGTGCTGGTCGGCGGCGGCTGCCGGCTGCTCGTCGGTGGCGGCGGGTTCGGGGTCGGTGCCTTCATTCTGCTGCTGGCCGGCTTTGGCTTTGTCTTTGGCCTGCTGCTTGAGCTGCTCGAAGAGGCCGTAGGTGGTGCGCAGCACGCGGAACTCCGTGCGACGGTTGAGTGCATTGCAAGCCTCGCGCATGCTGTCCTCGGGCAGTGCTTTGATGTAGGCTTCGGTGAGCGTGTCGCCAATCTGCAGGAAGGGGTATTGCTCGTTGATTCGGCGCTTGACCACCTTCGGGCGGCTCTCGCCGTAGCCTTTTGGCGTGAGGCGGTCGGCTGCGATGCCGTGGTCTATGAGGTAGCGCACTACGCTCTCTGCCCGTCGCTGCGAGAGTCGCTCGTTGTACTGGTCGTTGCCGCGGTAGTCGCAGTGGGCGCTGAGCTCTATGGTGACATTGGGGTTTTCGTTGAGCAGTGCTGTGAGGCTGTCGAGCGCCTCAGTGCTCTCGGGCGTGAGGTCGGCTTTGTCGAACTCGTAGAACACGTTGCGCACGAGCACCGGAGCCGTGATCGAAGCGAGCGGGAACTGCAGCACGTGCTCGAGACTGACGGACGATGTGTCCGTGGAGAGCTGCTCCACGTGGTTGAGGAAGCCTTTGCAGGTGCCGAGAAAGATGTAGTTGACGCGCGGCTGCACCACGGCCTCGAACGAGCCATCGCCGCGTACGCTCAGCTTCTGGTTGGTGCCGTCGTCGCCGATCATGTAGACGAGTCCTTCGGGCAGCTCGTAGCCATCTTTCTCATACACCCACCCGCGCACGGTCTGCTCTATCTCGGGGCATTCGAAGCTCATGATGTGGTCCCAGCCGCGAGCGTCGCCTCGGTTCGTGGCGAAGAATCCACGGTTATGGGGACCTTCGAAGGTCATGCCGAAGTCGTCGCCAGCCGAGTTCATCGGATAGCCGAGGTTGCGTATGGCCCAGTCGTGGGTGATGCTGTCCTGTGTGGCGCAGAAGAGGTCGAGCCCGCCCATGCCGGGATGCCCGTCGCTCGAGAAATATAGGTCGCCGTTGGGGCGGAACGTGGGGAACATCTCGTCGCCGGGCGTGTTGATAGGCGCTGGCAGGCATTCTACGCCGCCGAGCGTCTTGCCTTCCATGGCTACGCGCCAGATGTCCTTGCCGCCGTGGCCGCCTGGCATGTCGCTTACGAAGTAGAGCCAGCGCCCGTCGGGCGAAACGGCCGGGTGGGCGAAGGCCGAGAGCGTGTCGCGCGTGAGGCGCAGCTCGGTGGGCTTGGACCATGTGGCGTCGGAGCGCTGCGAGGTGAAGATCTGGGCGTAGCGAGGAAAGTCGGGGTCGGTGGTGCAGCGGGTGATGTACATCGTCTTGCCATCGGGCGAGAAGCACACCACGCCCTCTTCCATCTCGCTGTTGAGCTCGCCTTCTACGGGCTCGGGCTGCTGCCATTTCCCCTTGTCGTCCTTTTTCGTCCAGAAGATGTCGGCAAACTTCGTGCCCGTGATACCGCTTATGTCGTTGCCAGAAGCCTGGGGCCGTGTGCTTGTCCAGTAGAGTTGGTCGGAATCGTCGCCTAAGAGTGCCGGCGAGAAGTCGGCGCGGCGGGAGTTGAGCACCGGCTCTTTCTTCACGGTGTAGAGCGATCCGCGCTTCTTCATGTTGGCTGCTCCGCGTGCTCCTATGAGGCCGTTCGTGGCCAGCGTGTCGTTTTGCGGAGTACATACTTCGGGGTAGAGCGTGTAGAGGAGCGTGGATTGTTCGAGGTAGTGCTCGTAGTTCTTAATGGCATCCTTGTAGGCGCCCGTCTTGTGCTGAAGGCGTGCCAGCTGCAACGTGGCTTCGAGCACTGTAGCTTCGGCGGCCGAGTCGAGTGGGTCGAGCGCAACGTCGGGCGCCTCCAACAGCTCCTCCTCGGCGTTCTTCTTGCCCTTGCGGCTTCTCTTGGCTTTCTTGTCCGCCTTGCCGTCCTGGCTCTTGGCCTCAGCCGCTTTCTTGTCCGCCTTGCCTCCCTGGCTCTTAGCTTCAGCCGCTTTCTTGCGGTCGGCCATGGCCTTCTCGGTGTAGCGGATGCCGTTCTGGTAGGCGCCTACGGCTTTCGCTGTGTAGTTTATCCGGCGGTAGCAGTCGGCCATCTTCAGGGCTCGCTCGCCGCGCTTGTCGCGCTGCCTCATGGGCGTCTTGCCGTAGGCCCGCTTGTACTCGTCGGCAGCATCGAAGTATTCGCCGAGGGCATAGAACTGGTCGCCCTTCTTCAGCGCGCTCTCGGCATTGCAGGCAGTCAACGCCGTCAGCAGCGCGGCCACCATAGCCGCGCCCCACAATATTGTATGCAGTGCGTGTCTCATTTGGTTAAATAACGCATTGGCGCGTGAATTATTGCTTTTGGGTGCCATTTTTTGCTGATCAGCGGGTGGGGTAGGATTGGCCGTAAAGGTGCTTGGAGGTTGGCGTAGGTGTCATTGCAGTGGCAGGCCTTGACTGCTGAACTTGCGCGCTTTTGTTCTTGCAGTTGTAGGCTTAGGCTATTGCGGCGTGGCAACAGAGTTCTTAGTGGCGTTGCGGATTAGGTTAGGGGCTGGCGGCGGCTTTCTTATTCACGCTGCAAAGATACAACATTGACATTGCGGTAAACGAATTTTTTGTGTTAAAAATTATGCACGTGTGCATTTTTTTTTGGCGATGATATAGCAGTTGGCACCCTCCTCCCCACACACAGATGAAACTCTCATTTCCCGCTTTTCATTTTCACCCGCCTGGCGGTCATTAAGGTCATTAAGGTCATTAAGGGTTTCACACTTGGAAATGATGGCACAATATTATTGTGTGGTGAAAACCACATTCAAAATCCTAAATGACCTTAATGACCAAATGACCCTAATGACCTTATAACCTAATAACCTAAAACCTCACAACCTAACAACCTCATAACCTAATAACCCTACACTCAGAGAATGTCGCTGATGCTATTGGTCAGTCTGATGAACTCATCCAAGGAGAGCTGCTCGGGTCGGAGATTGAACATCGGATCGGCAAGAAAATCGGCACTTCGATCGATGAAATGGGCATTTTTTGAAGTTTGGGCGAGCTCGTTGAGCAGCGGACGGATGTTGTTTCGGAGCGTTTTGCGGCGCTGATTGAAGGTCGTTTTCACTACGCGGCGGAAGAGCGCCTCGTCGCAAGGGAGCTCCTGAGTGGCATTGCGCGTCATGCGGATGACGGCTGAGCGCACTTTTGGCGGTGGGTTGAAGACGTTTGGCTCCACGGTGAAGAGGTATTCGGGCGTGTACCAAGCCTGAATCAGCACCGAAAGTATGCCGTAAGCCTTCGTTCCGGGGCCTGCGCAGATGCGGTCGGCCACCTCTTTCTGTATCATGCCCGTGCAGCAGGGGATGAGGTCCTTGTTGTCGAGCATCTTGAAAAAGATTTGTGAAGAGATGTTATACGGGTAGTTGCCCGTAAGCACGAACTGTCGGCCGTCGAAAGTGCGGTCGAGGTGCATCTTCAGGAAGTCGTCCTCGATGATGTTGTCCTCCATCTGCGGCCATGTCCGCCGTAGGTACTCAACACTCTCATAATCAAGTTCTACTACCTTCAATTCGCGTGGCTTCTGCATGAGGTACTGCGTCATTACTCCCATACCCGGACCTACCTCCAGCACGGGCAGGTCTGGGAGCGAATCTACTGTGTCAGCTATGCGTCGAGCGACGTCTAAATCCGTTAAGAAGTGTTGTCCGAGAAACTTTTTTGGCTTAACTGTGCGCATGGGCGGGAATATTTGTTTAACTTTGCGGTGCAAAGATAATAATAATGTATGAAATCAACCCTAAACGAGGGGAAAAAGTGAACTTTAAACCCTCAACCCACCTGGCTCCCCTCCAAACATCCCCGAACAAGCTCGCCTACCAGTAGCCTTTACCCATCTAGGGGGAGGGTGGTCGCCATCAAAAGGTGAAATTCATCCAGCCCTGGGTCAAGTGGCCGGCGGTCCGTCCGCCGGCGCCCGTCCTGAACTCTCCGTTCGGCTCTGCTAAGAAGTACGGCCGCGGCCGTGTCTCATTTTTCACTTTTCATTTTTCATTTTTCACTTTTCATTTTTCACTTTTCATTTCATTAATGTCCCGTCTGCGTCCCATAATTCAAATCCTTCTTCCGCTCGTCCTGGGCGGGGCCATATTGTGGTGGATGTACCGCGGCTTTGATTGGGCCACGCTGCAGTCCGCTTTCGTAGGTGATGTTGATTGGACCTGGATGTGGCTCTCTTTTCCCTTTGGTATTCTGGCCCAGGTGTTCAGAGGCATACGTTGGCGCCAAGCCCTGCAGCCGCTGGGCGAGCATCCGCGCCTGCACACCTGCGTCAATGCTATCTTCCTGAGCTATGCTAGCTCGCTTGTCGTGCCACGCTCGGGCGAGGTGTTACGTTGCGGAGTGCTCAAACGCTACGATGGCGTCAGCTTCAGTCGGGGCGTAGGTACGGTGGTGACAGAGCGCATCATCGACATGCTCATCATAGCAATCCTTTCGGCTGTGGTGCTACTGCTGCAGTTGCCCGTGTTCATGGATTTCTTCGCACACACGGGTGTCTCGCTGAGCGCTTTCGTGGGGCAGTTCACACGCACCGGTTGGATAGTGACGGCCATATCCGGCGTCTTCATCCTCCAGACAGGCTATTTCCTGCTGCGCCGCTACGAGCTGTTCACTCGCACACGTTCCGTGCTGACCGACCTTCGCGATGGGCTGCTCAGCATACGGAGAATCGATGGGATGGGCTATTTCCTATTCAATAGCCTTGCTATCTGGGTGTGCTACTTCTTCCATTTCTATCTAACCTTCTTCTGCTTTAAGAGCACGGAGGGTTTGGGCATTGACGTGGCAATGGTGGCCTTCGTGGTCGGCACCTTCGCTGTGCTGGTGCCTACGCCCAACGGCGCCGGCCCCTGGCATTTCGCTGTCAAGACCGTGCTCGTGCTCTATGGTGTGGGAGCCTCGGAGGGCGCCTTGTTTGCGCTCGTAGTGCACACAGTTCAGACGCTCCTCGTGGCTGTGCTCGGCCTATATGCCGTTGGCGCCCTGGCTCTTACAAAACCCCTCAACCCTCAACGCTCAACCCTCAACGCCTTAGGCAG
>JAFRNY010000073.1 GCA_017429945.1 Bacteroidaceae bacterium | reverse complement strand
GGGCTTGGGATCGTAGCCTTCCTTCTTCAGTTCGCATGCTGCGCTGAGGATAGCGCGTGTCTGCATAGCTGTGATTTCGGGGAAGGTGATACCCAGACGGCAACCGCGGTGACCGAGCATCGGGTTGTTCTCGGCGAGGCTTGCTACGCGGCGCTGGATGGTCTGGAGGTCAACGCCCATTTCCTTGGCCATGGTCTCCTGACCGGCGAGATCGTGGGGCACGAACTCGTGGAGAGGGGGATCCAAGAGGCGGATGTTGACGGGCAGTCCGTCCATAGCCTTGAGTATGCCCTTGAAGTCGGCTTTCTGATAGGGTAGGAGCTTTGCGAGTGCTTTCTCGCGACCTTCGGCGCTGTCGGCGAGGATCATCTGGCGCATGGCGATGATCTTCTGGTCGTCGAAGAACATGTGCTCTGTACGTGTCAGACCGATACCCTTGGCGCCGAATGCGCGTGCAACTTCTGCATCGTGGGGAGTGTCGGCGTTGGTGCGAACCTGCAGCTTAGTGTATTTGTCGCAGAGGTCCATGAGCTCCTTGAAGTCGCCGCTGAGTTCGGCTGCCTTGGTGGGCACTTCGCCTGCGTAAACCTGACCGGTTGTACCGTTGATTGAGATATAGTCGCCTTCCTTATAGACTACGCCGTCGATTTCAACGGTCTTAGCCTTGTAGTCGACGTTGAGTGAGCCTACGCCCGAAACGCAGCACTTACCCATGCCACGAGCCACGACGGCTGCGTGAGAGGTCATACCGCCGCGTGCGGTGAGGATGCCTTCGGCAGCGCTCATGCCGGCGAGGTCCTCGGGCGAGGTCTCGATGCGTACGAGGACTACCTTGTGGCCGTCGGCGTGCCAAGCCTGAGCGTCGTCGGCGTGGAAGACGATCTGGCCGCAACCTGCACCGGGGCTTGCGGGCAGACCCTGTGCGATTACCTTAGCCTGTGTGAGGGCTTTCTTGTCGAATACGGGGTGGAGGAGCTCGTCGAGCTTCTGGGGCTCGCAGCGCATGATGGCTGTCTTCTCGTCGATCTTGCCTTCGTGGAGCAGGTCGATGGCGATCTTGACCATGGCAGCGCCGGTGCGCTTACCGTTGCGGGTCTGGAGGAACCAGAGCTTGCCTTCCTGAACGGTGAACTCCATGTCCTGCATGTCGCGGTAGTGCTCCTCGAGCTTGTTCTGTATGCTGTCGAGCTCTTTGTAGATCTCGGGCATAGCCTCTTCCATTGAGGGGTATTTTGCTACGCGCTCTTCCTCGCTGATTCCAGCGCGCTCGGCCCAACGCTGCGAGCCGATCTTGGTGATCTGCTGCGGTGTGCGGATGCCGGCTACTACGTCTTCGCCCTGGGCGTTGACGAGGTACTCGCCGTTGAAGAGGTTCTCGCCGTTTGCTGCGTCGCGGCTGAAGCATACGCCGGTAGCGCTGGTGTCGCCCATGTTACCGAATACCATGGCCATTACGCTTACGGCTGTTCCCCACTCGTTGGGTATTCCTTCCATCTTGCGATAGAGGATAGCTCGCTCGCTCATCCAGCTGCGGAACACGGCGCAGATGGCGCCCCAGAGCTGCTCGATGGGATCGTCGGGGAAGTCCTTGCCTGTGCGCTCCTTGATGGCGGCCTTGAACAGCTTTACGAGCTTCTGGAGCTCTTCTACGCTGAGGTCCTTGTCGAGCTTGATGCCGCGCTCAGCCTTCACCTTCTCGATGATTTCCTCGAAGGGGTCGATGTCTGTTTTGTTGACGGGCTTCATCTCGAGCACCACGTCGCCGTACATCTGCACGAAGCGGCGGTAGCTGTCGTAAACGAAGTGGGGGTTGCCAGTCTTCTTGGCCATGCCCTCGGCCACCTCGTCGTTGAGACCCAGGTTGAGGATGGTGTCCATCATACCAGGCATAGAGGCACGGGCGCCGGAGCGTACGCTGACGAGCAGCGGGTTCTCCTTGTCGCCGAACTTCGAGTTCATGAGCGTTTCGATATGCTTCACGGCTGCCATGACATCGTCGTTGAGCAGCTCCATGATCTTCTCCTGTCCGACCTCGTAGTACTCGTTGCAGACGTCGGTGGTGATGGTGAAGCCCGGAGGCACGGGCACTCCAATGAGGTTCATCTCAGCCAGGTTGGCGCCTTTGCCACCGAGCTGCTCGCGCATCTGCGCATTGCCTTCAGCTTGTCCGTTGCCGAAGGTGTAAACACGTTTTTGACTCATTAGTTTTTTAGTGATTAATAATAATTATTGTGTGAGATTTTACGATTTGGTGTGCAAAAATAATATCTTTTTGTTGAAGTACAAAAGAAAAAAGGGAATAAATGTTTTCTTTTATTGATTTTAGTCTAACTTTGCGGCCAATTTTATATTATTCATGTTTCGGATGTGTTTAATCATACTATTTCAATTTTTTTATATGTCAAGAATTAGAGAATTAGAGAATTTCTCAAAGCTGTCAGCGACTGAATTGTCAAGAATCGGAGAAAAGTTTTTGCTCTGCAAAAACATTCTTCCAAATCTTATTAATTCATTGTCAAGAGAATAAATTCTCCAATTCTTGAAGTGTCAAGCGACCAAAGGTCGAGCGCTCCAATTCTTGATAAATAAAAAAGCTCTCGAAATTTAAGTTATATTATGTGTTATGCAAGAACGTTTGTGGAATAGGAATTATTGCCGCGTGATGGCGGCCAACTTTGCCCTTTTCTTTGCTTTTTATCTGCTGACACCTCTGCTGCCGTTGTACTTGGTTGAGCGCTTCGACGCTACGAAGGATGTGGTGGGCCTGGTGCTTAGCGGCTATACGCTTACTGCTCTGCTTGCCCGGCCGTTCAGCGGTTTTCTTGTCGATACGTTTCCGCGCAAGCGTGTGCTCATGGTCTGTTTCTTCCTTTTCTTTATATGTTTCGGGGGTTACTTGGGGGCGTCGTCGCTGCTGCTGTTCACTATCGTCAGGACTCTCCACGGCGCTCCTTTCGGTGCGCTCACGGTGGCCAACTCCACGGTTGCCATCGACGTCCTGCCCTCGTCTCGCCGCAACGAAGGCATTGGCTACTACGGCCTTAGCAACAACCTCGCCATGGCCATAGCGCCTACGGTGGCGATTTATATTTATCGCCTGACCGACAATTTCGAGCTGCTCTTTTGGCTGGCGCTGCTCATAGCCGGCGCAGGCATGCTCACCGATGCCGGCGTCAAGCTCGAGAGGCCCAAGGGTGGGGCAGGGGAGGCTGCTGCGGGTGTGGCTGCGGCTCGCTTGGGCGGTCTGCTGCGCTGGGACCGTTTCTTCCTCCTTCGTGGCTGGCTGCTGGCCGTGAACATGATTTTCTTCGGTTTCTGCTTTGGCGTCGTCAGCAACTATCTGGCCATCTACAGCAAGGATGTCATGGGCATCACCGGCGGCACGGGCACATGGTTCCTGCTGCTGGCCGGCGGTCTGATGGCCTCGCGCCTGCAGGGAGCCCGTGCCCTGCGCGAAGGCCGCCTCGTGGAGAATGCCGCCGAGGGCATAGCGCTCTCGTGTGTGGCCTACCTGCTCTTCGTGGCGTGCCCCAACGTCTTCGGCTACTACGCCTCGGCGCTGCTCCTGGGTTTCGGCAACGGTCACATGTGGCCCGCGTTCCTCAATATGATTATCTCCATGGCCCGCCACAACGAGCGCGGCACGGCCAACAGCACGCTGCTCATCTCGTGGGACGTAGGCATTGGACTGGGTGTGCTTGCCGGAGGTGTAGTGAGCGAGGCTCTTAGCTACGAGGCCGCCTTCTGGACCGTAGCCGCCTCGCAGTTCATCGGCGCCGTCCTGTTTTTTGCCTTCACGCGACAATCGTTTGAGAGGAATAGAATTTAGAGGGGGGGAGGACCCTCCCCCCGCCCTCCCTGTTAGGGAGGGAGCGGTTACCATCAAGAAGAGCAGACACCAGGACTCTCCACCCGCCGAGGACTCTCCCCCCGCCCTCCCTAAAAGGGAGGGGGCGGTTACCATCCAGAAGGGAAGGCTCCAGGACTCTCCCCCCGCCCTCCCTAGAAGGGAGGGGGCGGTTACCATCAAGAAGGGTATTCTGCTTGCTCAAGAAGTATGGGGGCATTAAGAAGGGAGGACCTCCTTGCTCAAGGATTATGGTGGCATTAAGAAGGGAATTCAGCCTTCTTGGCGGTTTTTGGTTTGAGGCGGGGGCTGGGGGTCGCCGGCGGACGGACCGCCGGCCACTTAACCCAGGGATGGATGGGGGTTGGGATTTTGGCTTAGCGGTTATTTAATGAGATTGGAAAGTTTATAAGGCCCCTCTCTTCTTAATGCAAAACCCTCCCTCCTTAAAGGAGGAAGGGCGTGAAGTCCTGGATTCCGGTGGTGCTCTTCTTGATGGAAACCGCTCCCTCCCTAACAGGGAGGGCGGGGGAGAGTCCCGGGCGTGAAGTCCTGGATTCCGGGTCTGCTCTTCTTGATGGAAACTGCTCCCTCCCTTTTAGGGAGGGCGGGGGGAGAGTCCCGGGCGTGAAGTCCGGTATTCCGGGTGGTGCTCTTCTTGATGGTATTAACTCTCCCCCTAGAGGGGGAGCGGGGAGGGGGTCTTCCTTTCCCTTACGGCTCAGTCGTTTCCTCTTCGGGCTCTGGCGTCCAGTCTGCTGCCGTCTTGCCTTCGTTCTCGGCCTTCTGTGCTGCGGCCTGTGCCTTTCGCGAGATGGTGCGTTCGAACTGTGCATCGCGGCGTAGGTTCTCGAGGCCGTCGCCGATCTGGAAGTTGACGTTGAGGTCCTTGATGTTGGCTGCAGTGAACTCGTCCTTGGTCTTTGCGCCGAGGCTGGTGAGCGATGGCACGAAGCTGCCGAGGTCTCCGAGGTCGATCTTGTAGCCCTGCAGCAGCATCTCGCGTATGCAGTCCACCATCTCGGTGATGCAGCCTACGATGGTGCCGCGCGAGAATACGGAGTTGTGATCCTGGATGTGCTTCGAGAGCTCGTTGATGTTGAGCACGCCGGTGAGCTGCATGGAGGCGTAGGCCTTCTTGGCTTCGTCGGGCTTCACGGGGTTGGCCAGCATGGCCACACTGTACTGAATCTTTTTCATGGTTGTTGTAGGCCACTCTCTAACTCAAGACCCACCCCCGACCCCTCCCGTCAGGGAGGGGAGTGCTGGCGCGCAGCGATGGTTGATGATGCTTGAGGACTCGGAACAGGGCGCTTGGAGTCTAAGGTTAATGGAAGTGGTTGTCGTAGGGAAAGAGGCGTTGTGCGGGTTTCATTCAGCGCTGCATTGTTCTCGAGCACTCTGCTTGCTTCGTGTCCTGCATTTTCGCGCCTCGCATACGCTATAGCGTATAGCGCTCTGCGGTATAGCGTATGTGGCTTTGCGGTATAGCGAAGGGCCCTTTTCGCCAGGCCGTTCAGCCTTTTCTTTTTGACGTTACAAAGATAGTGAAAATTCGAGAGACTGCCAAATGTTTTGGGGATAAAATCACATAATAAGATAAAAATATTTCATCTTTTCTTCTTGCTGTCGAGGTCTGGCTTTCAGTCTTTTACAACGGCCTGCTATGTGCTACACTTTTGGCTGTGGGCATGTAGTGTAGCAAAAGTGTAGCGCAAAGTGTAGCGGTGGCGAAGCGCTGTTATTGCCCTGACACTTAGCGCTTTGTGTTCTTCTTCAGACTACTGTTACACTTTATACACTTTGAAAAGGGAAAAACTGATGGTATAATAAAGAATAAAGGAGAGTGGGGGTGAAGGATAGGACGCGAAATGTAGCGGCGCAAAGTGTAGCGGCGACGGGGAGTGCGGGTAAGAAAAAAAGACCCGTCGCTGTGGGCGGGTCTTCTGAGGTGGTGATTATTTGTGCTGCAGCTCTTCTGCTATCTCATCGAAGAGGTCTTTCTCTTCCTGCGGACTGTCGGTCGGCGCAGCCGTGGGCTGCGTGGCGGCTTTGTTGTCGGCAGACTGTACGTAGTAGTATCGCACCTGTGCATTGTCTTCGCGCTTTACCCACGGTTCGCCGTCGGTTTTTCGTCCGGTGACTGTAGCTGGGTTGAGGCAGCTGATGTGCTGTACGTACTCGCAGTATGCCTTCAGGTGTTGCGTCAGCCAGGTCATCGACTTCTTGAAGCTTGCCTCGGCGTTGTAGGCAGTCAGTACGTCGTTGGCCTTGAGGTCTCGGTCGAGGTTGCCGCCCTCGGGCGCGAAGTACTCGTTGGCCCACTGCTCGAAGTCGCGGCCTATGGCAGCGCGCTGCTCGCGCCTCTCTACGCGGCCCATCGGCGGCATGATTCGTCGCTGTTCGACGGGCAGCGAGAGGTAGAACTGCAGGCATTGCATCATGAAGGCTATATCGGCCTGCCAGTCGGCTTCGGGGTATTCGGTGCCGAAGAGGTTGCAGCCGATGTCGTCGCGGATGGTGCGCGTCTCGCGATAGTCGTTCTTCGGCGTGCTGACGTGGTAGTAGTCGGAGAACACCTGCGGCCACAGGCGTCCTTCGGTGCTGGGGTCGTGGCGGCGTAGCACGTAGTTTGTGGCGAAGGCGAACTTTGGGCTTCGTGCGAAAGGCAGCAGCATGGGGTGGTTGCCTTTCTCCTCGTAGCGTAGGTCGCCGGTGATCTTGCCGAAGAAGTAGTCGAAGTTGAGTTGCTTGTGGCACTCGTCGACTATGATGAGGTCGGTGGCCTCCGTCACTCCGTCGAAGATGAAGCGGTTATCGACAATCGACGGCACGCGGGCTTCGATGGGGAACGCGCTGAGCAGCTGACTGACGGCCTTGAGGAAGAACGACTTGCCGGAGCGGCCGTTGCACTCGTCCTCGTTCTCGCCCATGGTGGTGTCCTGGCAGATGATGGCCCATGCTGCCGACTCCGACTTGTAGCGGTGCAGCAGGTAGCCTATCGCAGCCAGTTTGCTGACGAGGCTCTGCTGCTCCTCTGCGCGCTCGTCGTCGGTGAGTTCCAGGCCCTGCTCGTCGGTCTTGCGCCAGTAGATGCGCGATGCGTTGACTACGAAGCGCATGAATTTGCTGGGCACCTCTTCGGGAATGACGACTGTGAACAGGCCGTCGCCGGAACGCTCTACGGTGAACATCGGCTGCATCGGAACGTAGTCGTGACTGATGATGCTGTCAGCCCATACGTAGCGGTCGGTGAGCTCGGCGTAGCGGTGCTTTGTGCATCCCTCGGCCGTCACTTCCACCCATCCGTTGCGGAAGTAGAATCGTTGCGAGGAGGCCGTGGCCGTCGTGAAGTCGAGGTCGTCGCGCTGGCGAAGCGTAGTGCTCTGGTTGTTGGGCAGGTCGTGGCTGCGCAGCAGCTTGCAGCGTGCGTCCTCGTCGATGCCTTGTTGCTCGCACCATTCGGTCATGAATGCCGCTATGCTCTTGGCCTTCGTGCGGCTTACGACGTTGCCCTCGATGCGGATGTAGACGGGCTCGGTGCGTTGGTCGTCCTTCAGCGTGCAGAAGCCGTTGAGCTGCAGGAAATAGTCGAGGCGCGCACGTTGGATGCTGTACAGCAGCGGTCCGTCCTTGCTGATGGACACCGTGATGAACTGTGCCGACAATGCCCTGTCGATGAGCCGTTGCATGGCCTTCTTGCCCGGGTTGAGCTGAATGAAGTCCTTGAGGTCCTTGCGCTGGCGGCCGCGGTTGTCGTGGAGGCCGCCCATGTCCTTCGGCGTCATCCACGCCGTGAAGAGCTCGGGGATGCGCAGCGCCAGCTGTCGGCCGACCTTGATGCCCGTGGCGTCGATGTCGGGGATGTTGACGATGCGCTTGGCGTACTTCAGCAGCAGGTGGAAGTCAGCGTCGCTCAGCCCTTCAGTCTCCGAGCCCAGCCACACGGGCTGATAGCCCAGGCTTAGTGCGTTGACGGCATCGCTGCCGCCGCTGACGATGACAACCGTTGCCAGCTTCTCATCGCCATTCTCGCTGAACTTGCGGCGCAGGGCACTGAGCCCGAAGATGTAATGCCTGGGTTTCGTGCCTACGATGGAGAATCTGTACGCCTTGTTGGGGTTCTTCGGCTCGTAGATCTTCAGGAACGCTGCCTCCTGGCCATCATCATTAATGTACGTGCACGTCTGCGCGAAGATGGGGTAGGTCGGCGTGGCCTTTTTCACGATGACCTTGTCGTCCTTGGTGATCTCCACCTTCGTCACGGCCTTCCAGCCGAGCTCCTCGAGGTGTTCGGCCTTGACGTGAGGCCCCCACACTGCGAGCTCTTCGGCCGTGAAGCCCTCGCGAAGTTCCACGCGTGGTGTTTTGCCTGCGTCGTCGGCCGTTGCCGTGTGGTACTCAATCTCGGGTCGGTTGACCTTCGCCGACAGTTCTTCGGCCACACCGTACTCCTCCATCAGCTCGTGCAGAGCCAGTGCGAACTGCGACTGCGAGTAGCCGCGGTCCAGCATATAGAGGTCGATGGGCGACAGCCGACGCTCGCCCTCGCCGAGGCCGTAATCTACTACGTGCCAGTAGTTGCACCTGCCATCGGGTTGATAGAGGTGGGCCGACGCCGTGCGCTCGTCAAGGCGTAGCTTGAAGGCGCGCTTGCTGTTCACTGCGTCTGCCGCCTGGGGGCAAACGCTAAGGATAATGTCAAGTCCGCTGCTCGATGCAGCATAGACTTCTTTGATTTGATCTTCCATTTTATTATTCTTTTGTTATGGAAGTTTGTGTCTTGCACTTCAAGCCCCATAGACGTTTTCAGAGCTTGACAGGTCCCGTGCTCAGGATTATTCCTTTGGATTCCTACATACCCTATAGAATATGTGTAGAGGTTTACTAACCCGCCGCAAATACAACATGCGCCCGGAGATAGTTTTCTCCGAGCGCAAAATTACGCAAAAAGTAGGAAACCGTGAATGGCAGTAAATAAAATACTAGCTTACTGTTAAGTTAGTATTTATTATACCAAGGTTTGTACTAAGGCTTGTACTACCTTAGAGAGAGGTTTGCATTCCCAAGACTCTTAATTTTGTATTAAACATTAAAATCTCTTTTTCATGTGCATAGGTGCTCAAGTCTTGGTTGGAGCAATAATTCTTGCAAGTGGTTATTGGCAATTTTGTGATAGCTTGCATAACTTGGGCAGCCTTCGTCTTGTTGCCGTGCTTGTTTAAATCCGCGCCATCTTTCTTCATCAACCGCAGCAGCAGTTCCAGGCGTACTTTGTCGTGCAATGAAATCTCTTCATCGGGTTCTTCGTCGTCATCAAGTTGACTCCTCAGCTGATCATTTTCTTGTTGCAATTCTTTCAGCTGCGCATCTTTCTGCTTGAGCATATCGCGTGCCTCATCTAATTCCTTCTTCAATGCAGCGATACGTTGTTGTAGATGCTCGTCTTTGCTCTGTCTCGGGTTGGGAGTAGCAAAAAGGGCCTTTCTCATTTCTGATGTTATCGTGCTATAGTCTTGCAGATCTCTCTTAGCCTGTAATATTTTTTGGTCAGGTGACGGGAAGACCGCCCCGTTTTTCGTAATAATCATTCCACATTCTATGTCGAACTTCATCTGATCCATATACTGAGGATAGTCTTCCAATTGAGGCATTGGTCCCCACATGAAGCTGTTTTCTTTCTTCCATTTCTTGTAGCCCTCTTTCACCGCCTTAATCAGTTCGAGCTGTTCGCTGTTCGAGTTTGTTAGGCACAATACAGCCCTTACCAGCGCCTCCTCGAATCCGTCAGTCAGTTTAGCTAAGCTCCCGTGGCTCATACGCTTAATGGTTGCGATATCCAACGATTTTATTCTTGCGAGTAATTCTTTATGGGTCATGGTTTATTGTTATGGTTTATTATTCATTCATCCCTCCGACATCAGCTTCGCACAACAAAAGTTGCCAATAATCATCGCTTCACTGCTGCCTGCTGTCGCCTGAGTCTGCTGTTACGAGTTTTACGTTAACATATTTAATCTTGCGGCGGTTCCATGTGTACACGATGTGGAGAGAGCCGTCGGCTTCGATGATGGCGGGGTAAGAGAATTCGCCGGGACCTTCGTCGAGGTTGAGGATGTCGGTCCAGTGCAGGCCGTCGCTCGAGAGTGCGAGGGTGAGTGGCGTTCGCGCTCCGAACTCAGCCTCCTGGGCTTTCCCCACGGGGTTGTACACCATGGCGAAGCGCCCGCTTGAGAGCGTGACGCAGTCGATGCCGGAGTTGTTGTTGGGGATGTCGGTGAGGCGCTCTGCCTCCCATGTGATGCCGCCGTCGCGGCTGCGCGTGGTGGAGAGGTAGCCGTTCTTGGTGCGGCTGAGGGCTTGGAGCGTGCCGTCGGGGTGGGTGAGTATGGTGGGCTGTATGGCGAGGAGCGTGTCGGCCGAGGGCACGGTGATGTAGCGCCAGGAGTTTCCGCGGTCCTCCGATACCTCGAAATGAATATGCCAGCGCACGCTCTCGTCGCTCGATGGTGCAATGATGCGCCGGCCTATGCTTATGGGCTTGTTCTTGATGGGGCCGAGGAATGGGAAGTCGCCGCGTTTGCCATGGTAGCGGCCGAGCGTCTGCGGCGCCGACCACGTGTGGCCTCCGTCGTGGCTTTGCATGACGTGGCCCACCCAGTCGCGTATGTAGATGCCTGTCTTGTAGAAGAGCAGCAGCTCGGCATCGGTGCCGGGGCGGCGGAAGAGCACGGGGTTCCAGCAGGGGTGCTGCACGCTGTCGCCCACCTCGCCGCGCGCCACGCAGCGTGGGGCCGTCCACGTTGCTGCGCCTGCATTCTTGCGGCAGAGCCAGATGCCGACATCATTGCTGCCTTCGTGGGCTCCGCCGAAGAAAGCGGCCACGAGGTCGCCCGAGGGCAGTGCCTCGATGGTGGCGGCGTGGCACGATGGGAAAGGTGCCTCGTCGTAGAGGAATTGGCTGCAAAGCACTTCGGCGCGGACGTCGGGAACTGCTGGCGTGGCGGCCGTGGGCTGTGCGATGAGAGGGCTGGCAAGGCAACAGAAGAGCGCGCAGGCGAAAAGCGATATTGAGGTGTTCATAGGTTAGGATTTGATTTTTCGACGGCAAAGTTACGAAGAAATGACGAAATGACGAATGATTAATGACGAATTAATTTGTGAAAAAGTGAAATCCTCATTTTTAATAGGATTAATATAGCAGTAGGCACAAAGCCCCGGAGGGGCGAAGGAATTTAGGCAGGGGGCGAAGAGGGCCTTTAGAGGATTGCCCTTTGGCCATCCGTGCCCGATGAGGGGAGCCAGAACTCCTCTGGCGACGGAGGAGGAGCGAACGAAGTGAGTGCCGCTCGGCCGAAGGACGCTTGACACTTCAAGAACCCCTGTTCCTCAAGGTAGGTATATAGAGTGCCGGAGGTACGACTGAATATTTGTTCGTATTCCACCGTACCTCCGGCACTCTATATACTTTTGCGGCTGTTAGCAGGGGTTCCACTACGTTTCACCGCCTGCCTAAATTCCTTCGCCCCTCTGGGGCTTATTTCAAGCTTTGTGTCTACTGCTATATTATTGCCTTTTTAATTCATGAAGGGGAGGAGGCCCGGGCGGACGGACCGCCCGGAACTAAACCCGGGGCTGGGGGCGATAATTATGGGGGCGATGTAGTTTTCATTTTCACTTCCTCTGCCTGTCTCCTCTGCCAACTCGTCATGTTTTGGAATACGGTGACGGGCTTTGGCACACCTTTTGCTTTGCCAAAAGAGAATTGTTCTGAAAAATATAAACCACAAATCAATAACTATCATGCAGAAAGGTAATATTGGAGTAACGACAGAGAATATATTCCCTGTAATCAAGAAGTTTTTGTATTCCGACCACGAGATCTTCATCCGCGAGATCGTAAGCAACGCCGTAGATGCCACGCAGAAGCTGAAGACACTGGCCGCCAAGGGCGACTTCAAGGGCGAGCTGGGCGACGTGAAGGTGGAAGTGAAGGTCGACAAGGATGCCGGCACAATCACCGTCTCGGACCGCGGCATAGGCATGACCGCCGAGGAGATCGACAAGTATATCAATCAGATAGCTTTCTCGGGAGCCAACGATTTTCTTGACAAATATAAGGAGGATGCCAATGCCATCATCGGACATTTCGGCCTCGGCTTCTACTCGTCGTTCATGGTGAGCGACCGCGTCGACATCGTCACCAAGAGTTATCAGGACGGCGCCACGGCCGTGAAATGGAGCTGCGACGGTTCGCCCGAATTCACTCTCGAGGACGTAGAGAAAGAGGACCGCGGCACCGACATCGTCATGCACCTGTCGGACGACTGCAAGGAGTTCCTCGAGAAGGACAAGCTCGAAGGGCTGCTGAAGAAATACTGCCACTTCCTGCCCGTGCCCGTAGTCTTCGGCAAGCGCCAGGAGTGGAAGGACGGCAAGATGCAGGACACCGACGACGACAATCAGGTGAACGACACCACACCGCTGTGGACCCGCAAGCCCGCCGAGCTGAAGGACGAGGACTACAAGGCTTTCTACCGTCAGCTCTATCCCATGGCCGACGAGCCCCTGTTCTGGATTCACCTGAACGTGGACTATCCGTTCAACCTCACCGGTATTCTCTACTTCCCGAAAATCAAGAACAACCTCGACCTGCAGCGCAATAAGATCCAGCTGTACTGCAACCAGGTGTTCGTAACCGATCAGGTCGAAGGCATCGTGCCCGACTTCCTGACGCTGCTGCACGGCACCATCGACTCGCCCGACATACCTCTGAACGTCTCGCGCTCCTACCTGCAGAGCGACAGCAACGTGAAGAAGATCAGCGGCTATATCACCAAGAAGGTGGCCGACCGCCTGGCCGCAATCTTCAAGACCGACCGCAAGGAGTATGAACAGAAGTGGGACGACCTGAAGATCTTCATCTCCTACGGCATGCTCACCGAGGACGATTTCTACGAGAAAGCCAAGGCTTTCTACCTCTTGAAGGACACCGAGGGCAAGTACTACACACTCGAGGAATACCAGTCGCTCATCAAGGACCAGCAGACCAACAAGGACGGCCAGCTCATCTACCTCTACGCTGCCGACCGCGACGCTCAGTACACATATATAGATAACGCACGCGCGAAGGGCTACAACGTGCTGCTGCTCGACGGACAGCTCGACACGCCCGTGGTGCAGATGCTAGAGCGTAAGCTGGAGAAGACCACCTTCACCCGCGTGGATGCCGACACCATCGACCGCCTCATCCAGAAGGACGAGGCCCGCGGCGAGGAGCTCTCGGCCGAGCGCTCTGCCAATCTGTCAGCCGTCTTCGAGTCGCAGCTGCCAAAGACCGACAAGACTACGTTCCACGTCGAGGCACAGCCACTGGGCGAGGACCAGATGCCGGTGGTGATAACCCAAAGCGAGTATATGCGACGCATGAAGGACATGGCACGCATACAGCCCGGCATGGGCTTCTACGGCGAGATGCCTGATATGTACAACCTCGTGCTCAACACCGACAGCCGCCTCGTGAAGGACGTCCTCGAGAAGAGCGAGGCAGCCACGTCTGAAGCTCTCAAGCCCATCGAGGCTGAGCTGCGCGGACTCAATGCCCGCCGCCAGGTGCTGCAGGCCGAGCAGGACAAGAAGAAGTACGACGAGATCACCGACGACGAGCGCAAGGACATGGAGGAGTGCCGCAAGAATATCGAGGCCGAGGAAGAGAAGCGCAAGGGTGTGCTGGCAGATTATGCCAAGGACAACGAGCGCGTGCATCAGCTAATCGACCTGGCGCTCCTGCAGAACGGGCTCCTCACGGGCGAAGCCCTCACACGCTTCGTCAAGCGCTCGGTGGAGATGATGGACGTTGAACATTGAACTTTGAACATTGAAGAAATTCCCCCCTAAATCCCTCCGAGGGGTGACTTGCGTTTCCGCTGGAAATCCTGAGGATATAGGCGCCACGAGGGGGACCTGCCTTTCCTCAAAGTCCCCCCGAGGACATGAACGCCCCCCCTCGGGGGGGACGGGAGGGGGCTACTGGGGTGGACTGGATGGGGGGCTGAAGATAGACTTAACTAAGGTTAAAACTCCCGAAATGTTTGCATCGTCGGGCAAAACAGCTTAACTTTGCAAACGTTTCGAGAGATAATAGTTTCTAAAGAGATAGGGTAAATTGATATTGACGAACTGACGTTTAGATGGATAATAAGCTTTCACCACAAATAACACAGATACTCAACTACGGCAAGGAAGAGGCCGTACGCCTGGGCTGCGCCTACGTGGAGCCCGCACATCTGTTGCTGGCCATTCTGCGGGAGTCTAACTCCAACGCAATGTCTTTGCTCAACGGCTTCGGCGTCGACACACTCATGCTGAAAGCCAGCGCCGAGACAGGCCTGCGCGGCAACGCTACGGGCCACGATCCCATCCTCAGCGCTGCCTCGAGCCGCATCATCAAGCTGATGCTGCTGGAGTCGCGTGCCATGAAAGCTGCTCAGGCCGACACTGAGCACCTGCTGCTGGCTATGCTGCGCGACACCAACGAGCAGGTGTGCCAGCTGCTCAATCAGTTCGGTCTCGACTATCAGAGCGTGAAGAACGCTCTCACGCAGAAGCAAGACCCGCAGTCGTCCTTCGGCTTCCTCGACGAAGATGAGGACGATGTCGACGACGACGACCTCCACGAGACCGGACGCGTAGGCGGCCAGGGCGCACAACGCCAGACGGCCACGCGCTCGAAGAAAGGCGACGGCACCGGTACGCCCGCCCTCGACACCTTCGGCACCGACCTCACCAAGGCCGCCCAGCAGGGCTTGCTCGACCCGATTGTCGGCCGCGAGAAAGAGATAAACCGCGTGGCGCAGATTCTCTGCCGCCGCAAGAAGAACAACCCCATTCTGATTGGTCTGCCCGGCGTAGGCAAGAGCGCCATAGTCGAAGGCCTGGCTCTGCGAATCGTGCAGCGCAAGGTGGCACGTCTGCTCTTCGACAAGCGCGTGATAGTCCTCGACTTGGCTGGCGTAGTGGCCGGCACGAAGTATCGCGGACAGTTTGAAGAGCGCCTGAAGGCTATCATCAACGAGCTGCAGGCTCACAAAGAAATCATCCTCTTCATCGACGAGATTCACACCATCATCGGTGCGGGCTCGGCAGCCGGCACCATGGACGCAGCGAATATGCTCAAGCCGGCTCTCGCGCGCGGAGAGGTCCAATGTATTGGCGCCACCACGATCGATGAGTATAAGAAGAGCATCGAGAAAGACGGAGCCCTGGAGCGCCGTTTCCAGAAGGTGATGGTGGAGCCCACTACGGTTGACGAAACCATAGAGATACTCAAGAACATCAAGGAGCGCTACGAGGATCACCACAACGTGCGCTACACCGACGATGCCCTTACGGCCTGCGTCAAGCTCACCGACCGCTACGTCACCGACCGCTGTCTGCCCGACAAAGCCATCGATGCGATGGACGAGGTAGGCTCGAGGGCCCACTTGGTCAACATCCCGGTGAACGATGCCATAGCACAGAAGGAAGAGCTCTGCAAGCACCTCTCTGAACTGAAAGACCAGGCCGTGCACGACCAGAACTTCGAACTCGCTGCCGAATATCGCGACCAGCTCGTCAACGAGCAGGACCGCTTGCAGCAGATGAAGCAGGACTGGGAGCACCAGCTGCGCGAAGTGCGCGAGGAGATCACCGAGAAGGAGGTGGCCGACATCGTAGCCATGATGACGGGCATTCCCGTGCAGCGCGTAGGAGCCAGCGAGAACGAGCGCCTGCGCAACCTCGGGCCCGCGCTGAAAGACTCTGTAGTAGGCCAGGATGATGCCGTAGACAAACTCGTGCGCGCCATCCAGCGCTCGCGCATCGGCCTCAAAGACCCCAATAAGCCCATAGGCACATTCATGTTCCTCGGACCTACGGGCGTCGGAAAGACTTATCTTACCAAGCGACTCGCCGTGGAGCTCTTTGGCAGCGAAGATGCCCTGATTCGCGTCGACATGAGCGAATACATGGAGAAGCACACCGTGAGCCGCATGGTGGGCGCGCCTCCGGGCTACGTGGGCTATGAAGAGGGCGGTCAGCTCACCGACCGCGTGCGCCGCAAGCCATATTCGATAGTGCTGCTCGATGAGATAGAGAAGGCCCACCCCGATGTCTTCAACATCCTGCTGCAGGTGATGGACGAAGGACGTCTCACCGACGGCAACGGCACGACGGTGGACTTCCGCAACACGGTCATCGTGATGACGTCAAACAGCGGTACACGACAGCTGAAAGAGTTCGGTAGGGGAGTGGGCTTCACCATCGGAGGCGACACTCAGAACCGCGAGCTCGCGCGCAGCATCATCCAGAAGACGCTGCAGCGGCAGTTCTCGCCCGAGTTCCTCAATCGCCTCGACGATATCATCTTCTTCGACCAGCTCTCGCGCGAGAGCCTCCATAAGATTGTAGATATCGAGATCCGCCCGCTGGCAAAGCGTATTCAGGAGATGGGCTACGGCATAGAACTCACTGATGCAGCCCGCTCGTGGCTCGCCGAGAAGGGCTACGACGTCCAGTTCGGTGCGCGGCCTCTGAAGCGCCTCATTCAGACATCGGTGGAGGATGCCTTCTGCCAGCTGCTGCTCGATGAGCAAGTGGCTGCGGGACAGACGGTGCGCGTTGATGCCGTGGACGGCGAGCTCAAGCTCGTTCCGCTGGCCTTGGAAGAGACTGCGGCGGCAGCAGAGCTATCTGCGGCCTCAGCCGAATAAACCAAGGGCGAAGATGTAATGTCAGCCTCAGCAGCTGAAACACATAGGCTGCTGCCGAAAGAGCTTCTGACGACAGAATTAGAGCTCTTTAGCGCTGCTCCAGAGACATAAATCAGCCCTTTTAACTTCTTTTTATCGAAAACATTTTGTCGGTTGCCCGAAAAGCGTTAAATTTGTACGCTTTTTTGAGGCAACCGGCGCTCGTTTTACCGAAAACAGCCCTTTATTTGCCTTCTGACGCCCTGAAGCAAAATCTTACATAAGAAATATCTTAACAAAATAAAGCTGCATAAAGCATAACATTTAACCCGCAATGCAAGATTCAGAAGACAGAATTATCAAAGTAGACATCGAACGCGAGATGCGAAGCTCGTTCCTCGATTATTCGATGTCCGTTATCGTAGCACGTGCCCTGCCCGATGCTCGCGACGGATTCAAGCCCGTGCATCGTCGTATCCTCTACGGTATGCGCGTCGATGGCAACACTCACGACCGTGACTACCGCAAGTGCGCCCGCACAGTAGGTAACGTGCTCGGTCACTACCATCCCCACGGCGACAGCTCGGTCTATTTCGCCATGGTGCGCCTGGCACAGGACTGGAACATGCGCTACACGCTCGTTGACGGACAAGGTAACTTCGGTTCAGTCGACGGCGATTCGCCGGCAGCCATGCGTTATACCGAAGCCCGCCTCGCTGCCATGGGCGAAGCAATGATGCAAGACCTCGAGAAGGAAACCGTGGACATGGTCGACAACTTCGACGGCAAGGAGAAAGAACCCAGCGTGCTGCCCACGCTCTTCCCCAACCTCCTTGTGAACGGAGCCACGGGTATTGCCGTAGGTATGGCCACGAACATCCCCACGCACAACCTCGGCGAGTGCATCGACGGCTGTGTAGCTTACATCGACAACCCCGACATCGACGTCGAAGGCCTGATGAAGTATATCCCCGCTCCCGACTTCCCCACAGGAGCCTACATCTATGGCATGCAAGGCGTGCGCGACGCCTATGAGACGGGTCGCGGACGTATTGTCATGCGTGCCAAGGCAGAGATTGAGCCGGGCGAGCAGCACGACAAGATTGTCATCAGCGAGATACCTTACGGAGTCAACAAAGCCGAACTCATCAAGAATATCGCCGACCTCGTGAACGAGCACAAGATCGAGGGCATCAGCAATGCCAACGATGAGAGCGACCGCGAAGGTATGCGTATCGTCATAGACGTCAAGCGCGACTTCAACGCCAACGTGGTGCTCAACAAGCTCTTCAAGATGACGCAGCTGCAGACGAGCTTCTCGGTCAACTCCATCGCCCTCGTGGGCGGACGCCCGAAGCTGATGACGCTGCGCGACATGATCAAATGCTTCGTAGATCATCGCCACGAAGTAGTGATCCGTCGCACGGAGTACGACAAGCGCAAGGCTGAAGAGCGTGCCCACATCCTCGAAGGACTGATTATCGCAAGCGACAATATCGACGAGGTGGTTCACATCATTCGTGCTAGCCGCACGCCCGAAGAGGCCCGCACCCGACTGCAGGAGCGCTTCTCGCTCGACGAGCTTCAGTCGAAGGCCATCGTCGATATGCGTCTGGCACAGCTCACAGGACTGCAGCAGGACAAGCTCCATGCCGAGTACGACGAACTCATGGAGAAGATTGCCTACTACAATCAGATCCTTACCGACGACACCCTTTGCTGGAAGGTCATCAAGGACGAGCTCCTCGAGGTGAAAGAGCGCTTCGGCGACCCGCGCCGCTCGGAGATTGTCTATTCCAGCGAGGAGTTCAACCCCGAGGACTTCTATGCCGACGACGAGATCGTGATCACCATAAGCCACCTCGGCTACATCAAGCGTACGCCGCTGGCCGAGTTCCGCACACAGAGCCGCGGAGGCGTAGGCTCGAAGGGCTCTTCGACACGCGATGCCGACTTCATAGAGTACATCTATCGTGCCACGATGCACAACACGATGCTCTTCTTCACGAAGAAAGGCCGTTGCTACTGGCTCAAGGCGTACGACATTCCCGAGGGCAACAAGGCTTCGAAGGGACGTGCCATACAGAACATGCTCAATATCGAGCCCGACGATGCCGTAAACGCTTGCCTCTATGTGCGTAAGCTCAATGATCCCGAGTTCAACGAGTCGCACTACATCGTGTTCTGCACAAAGAACGGAACGATCAAGAAGACAGCGCTCGCCAACTACAGCCGCCCGCGCACAAACGGCGTAATCGCCATCAATATTGCTGAGGGCGACCGCGTGGTTGACGTAGCCCTGACCAACGGCAACAACGAGATTGTCATCGCAAGCCGCATGGGTCGTGCCGTACGCTTCAATGAGAACACAGTTCGCACCATGGGACGCGTCTCGACCGGCGTTCGAGGCATCACTCTCGAAGGCGAAGGCAATGAGGTCGTTGGCATGGTCGTAGTCGATAAGCCTGAGGAGGAGACAATCCTCGTCGTGTCTGAGCGTGGCTACGGCAAGCGCTCCGACGTCGCTGACTACCGCATCACAAACCGTGGCGGCAAGGGCGTCAAGACCCTCGAAGTCACGGAGAAGACCGGCCTGCTGACAGCTATCAAGAGTGTCACCAACGACGAAGACTTGATGATTATCAACAAGTCGGGCATCACTCTCCGCCTGAAGCTCGAGAAGATAAAGATCCAGGGACGCGCCACGCAGGGCGTCAAGCTCATCGAGTTGCAGAAGCGCAACGATACTATTGCCAACGTATGCGTAGTGCCTTCAGAGGAGAACGAGGAAGATCTGCCCGAAGAGGCCCGCGCATCCGAACTGCCCGACCCCACCCAGCTGAGCGACGGACAGACAATAACCCTCGATCGCGACGAACAACAATAAACCTTCAGACCCTTGCCCTGTCAAACGTTGCAGAGACAGGACAAGGGTTTACCTTTAATTTAGCAAACATTAAAAACAAACCTAAACTAACAGAAGAAGAATTATGAAAAAAGTCTTATTCGCATTTGCTCTCGCTCTCGTAGCTTCGGGAGCTATGGCTCAAGACAAAGTCATCCGCAAGGCTCGCGTGCTTAAGGAAGAGGTCCAGAACCTCGTCGCCATGCCCGAGCGCAACGAGAAGCAGGAAGCTGAGCTCAAGGCTAAGCTTGCTGAGTGTTTCGAAATGATTGCCCCGGTGTTCAACAGCCCCGAGACAAAGAAGGAACTGGCCAACGCCTGGGACATCAAGGCTCAGCTCCACATGTTCACATTCAACCCGCTGCTCAACAATGTCATCGCTAAGCAGCCTACCGACACGACGGCTCTCGCCGAGAACATCTACGCCTCGCTCGACGCTATGGAAGAGTGCTACAAGGCAGTGCAGACCCTCGGCCTCAAGGGCGATAAGGACCCCTACACGCTGCAGAACAAGCTCAAGGTGCTGCAGTTCCGTCCCTACGTAGCCTACTGCGGTCAGATGTTCTTCCAGAACCAGCAGCACGCCAAGGCCGTCGAAGCCTTCAAGCGCTGGATGAACTATCCCCAGACCTACACCATCCTCGGCCCCGATGCAGCAACGCTTGCAGCCGATGAGTCCACTCCGCAGATTGCCTACTACACCTGCCTCGCAGCTTACTTTGCTAAGGACAATGCCACGCTCAACGAGTACATCGGCAAGGCCCGCGAGTACACCGAGGAGAAGGATCAGGTGAACCAGCTCTATCTCACCTCGCTCATCGAGCAGGGCGACACCGTGGCTTGGCTCAAGGCCGGTAAGGAAGTCGTGCTGGCAGACCCCGCAGGCAACGACGGTGTGGCACAGAACATTCTTGCTTACTACTTCAACAAGGGCGACTTCGCTTCCGCACAGGCTCTGGCCGACGAGGTTCTGGCTGCTGACGCCAATAGCCGTCTGGGCAACTATGCCAAGGGTCTCGTCTTCATGAACGACCACAAGTACAAAGAGGCCATCCCCTTCTTCACCAAAGCCACCGAGACCGATCCCACGTTCTCCGATGCTTACTACAACGCTGGCGTATGCTGGAGCAACTATGGATATGACATCAACGAGTCGCTCAGCGGCAAGAAGATGACACAGGCCCAGTTCAATGCCGCCGTGCAGCCCGTCAAGGACGCCTACAAGGCTGCTGAGCCCTTCTTCCTCAAGGTGAAGGAACTCGAGCCGGACAACACTCACAAGTGGGCAACCCGCCTCCGCACCGTCTACTACATCCTCGGCAACAAGGCCAAGGAAGCTGAGATGGCTAAGCTCGTGGGCGATTAACTCACACTTTCTTAACAGCTTTTACAGCCCGAGACCGAAGGTCCCGGGCTTTTTTGTACGCGCACGTAAAGGGCGATGAGCATAATTTGACAACATTTAACCTCATAAATGCAGGATTATTGGCCGCTTTGCTGTAACTTTGCAGCAGAATTACAATGATTATGCGAAAATATCTACTCATCATATTCAGCCTGCTTTCCCTTAACCTCTCTGCGGCCAGCGTAATACGCCAGGCCAAGGACGCGTTGAAGAAGAAGCAGAACCTCGAGCAGACGGCTAAGAACTTGCTGGCCGAAGCCGTCAAGGAAGGCACCAGCCACGCCGACCGCGTGGAGTGCTACGTGCTGGCTGCCGAGTGCAGCCAGAAGCTTTACGAAGCCCAGAACCTTAAGCTCTACCTGAAACAGAAATACGACACCGCTGCCTTCTATGCCAATATCCTCGAGACATTCCGCCGCCTCGAGCTGGCTGATTCCATCGAGTCGTGTCCCGACGAGAAAGGGCGCGTGCGCCTGCAGAACCGCCGTCGCAGCCACGACGTGCTGATGCCGTTCCGCACCAATCTGCTCAATGGCGGCAAATGGTATTTCCTCAAGGACAAGATGAAGGAGGCACTGCCGTACTTCGACACTTATGCCGCAACGGCCTCGCACCCTATCTTCAGTCGCGATTCTCTGCAGAAGACCGACAGCCTCGTGGCTCAGGCAGCCTATCTTGCCGTAGTGGCAGCCAATGCCGCACAGAACTCCGACGGCGTTATACGCAATGCCGACCTGGCCAAGCGCGCCGGCCGCAAGAACTATCTCGTTCAGGAATACCTCGCTCGGGCATTCTTGGCCAAAGGCGACTCCGCACGCTGGCTCACAAGCCTCTACGATGGGCTGCGCGAGCATACGGGCCACGGTTATTTCTTCTCGCATCTGGTTGACTACTATCTCGATACGCAGGACACGAAGCGAGCGCTTGAGATAGCCGACTCGGCCATTAGCGTGGCCGACACCGTCCCGCTGTTCTGGTACGGCCGCAGTCTCGTGCTGCTAAAGCAAGGGCGCGACCGCGAAGCCATCGACGCCTGCGACTCGTGCTTGCTGTATGCTCCCGACCATGTCGATGCCCTATACAATAAAGGTATAGCTTTGCTCAACCTCGCGGTCATCTACACCGAACAAGCCTGCACCGACCTCACGAATCCGCAATGTCGGCGCGATCAGGAAATCATTCAAAGCCTCTACAACCTGGCCAAATTGCCGATGGAGCGCGTCATGGCCCTCGAACCCGACAAGCCGCAGCGCTGGGCGCCACCGCTTTATCGAATCTACCTCCATTTGAACATGGGCAAAGAGTTCGACGAAATCGACCGAATCTTACATTCTAATTAATATCATCTGCCGTGCGTTGCCTGCACTCCTTTCTTGCCTTGACAATCGTTCTCGTGGTCACAGCCTGCCACGAAGGGCCTTCGTTGCGGCAGCGCCAGACGGTGGATTCGCTAAACAGCCTTGCGTATAAGTGGCATTACAAGAACATCGACTCACTGCGCACATGGGCTGAAGCCGCCTATGACCTGGCCGGACAGTGCAAGTATGCGAAGGGTAGGGCAGAAGCTCTCAACAACCTGGCCTTCGAGCGCTTCCAGCAAATGGATTTCGACAGCGCCCTCACGGTGGCTGCGCGCGCTGCCGATGCCAGCCGTAGCCTCACCGAGCGCCTTATTGCCGACGTGACGATGATGAAGGTGGCGCAGCGCACCAGCGACAACCGCTCTTTCTTCATCCATAGGGCCGATGCCGGCCGCATCATCAAGCGCCTTTCGTCGCGCGAGCAGAAGATGACGACCCGCGAACTCCACCGCTTCTATTTCGGGCGCAGCGACTACCATATAGCCTCATCAACCTATTTCTACTACCTCAACCAAAACGACCGTGCGCTCGACGAGATACGTGCTTCCTATCCCTATTGCCAAATGGCAACCGACACCGCACAGTGGCTCTACTACTGCTATATGCGTGGCTCCGGTGGCTTGGCAGAAAACACAGAGCCAGAGGCTGTTGCACGCGAAGAGTTCGACTATCTCTTAAAGTGTTTCTGGCTCGCACGCTACGAAGACTACCCATTCTTCGTTGGTAACTCCGAGCAGTCGCTGGCCACGCTGTTGGCCGACTCGCTTCGTCGCACGGCAGCCCTCGAGGCTTTCCCAGAGGCGCAGACCCTACTATCGTCGATTTTCCCATCCGACAGCCTGCCCGAGAAACTGGCAGAAGCTGCGCTGAACGAGTTTATCGGCTACGACGACCTCTATCAGGAAGCCTGCGCGCTCCGCACTCTGGGTGAGCTCAGCTTCGATGCCGGCAACTATCTAAAAGCCATAGACTACTACAGCGCAGCCCTCGACTGCGTGAACTTCCACCACCAGTGTTACTACGCCTCCGACGAACTTGTCGCGCCCGATTCTGAGAGCCGAGTGCTCGTGCTCTACGATTCTACGCCCGATCCCGTGTCGGTGGAGCGCCAATGGGTGAGCTCGTCCGTGGTGAAGACCGTGCCGGAGTGGATTTCGGGCATCCGTCAGCAACTCTCGGTGGCCTATAGTGCTCTCGACATGAAAGCTGAGAGCGACTACAACCGCAATATATTCCTCGATCTGCTCGACGTGACGCGCGAGGATGCCGAGCTCGAAAGCCGCGCCGTGGAGCTCTCCAACGAACGTTCGTATCTCCATCGCCTTATTGCCGGTGCTATCGCTACGGCCGTCGTTATCAGCCTGTTCCTCTTCGGCTTGCTCCGACGCTGGCGCAGGCGCACACGTGCTCAGCGACGTCTGTTGCGCCAGAAGATGCAGCAGGTGAAAGAGGCTGCCCTGCACAGTCAGCAGGCGTTTGCCGACGAGCAGGAGCAGCTGCTTGAGCAGCAGCAGGCTACCGAACTGCGCCTTCTGGCCGATAAGGAGAAGAATATTGAGAAGCGTGCCAAGCTGCAGCTGGTTCAAGGCATCGTTCCCTTCCTCGACCGAATCATAAATGAGGTGCGACGCATGCGGCAGCGAGGGCAGGTCCGACAGGAGTCGCTCGCATATATCAGCGAACTCACAGGGCGCATCAACGAACTCAACGACCTGCTGACGGAGTGGATCAAGATGGAGCAGGGCCAGCTGAGTCTGCAGATTTCTTCGTTCGAACTGGCACCGCTCTTCGATGCCATGGGCCTCAATCATTTTGCTTACGATCAGAAAGGACTAAAGCTCTGCGTTGAGCCGACCACGCTCTCCGTGAAAGCCGACCGTGCACTGACGCTCTTCATGCTCAACACCCTCTCCGACAACGCACGCAAGTTCACGCCCGAAGGTGGCACGGTTAGCATCAGCGCCGCCGAGGGCTCGGACGACGATGGCCGCTATGTCGAGCTGTCGGTGCAGGACACTGGCTGCGGTCTCTCTGCTGCTGATATCGACCTCATTCTCAACAATAAAGTCTATGACGCAGCAGTCATCGGAAACACAACCGGTCGCACAGGCGAATTCGACCGGTTGAAGAGGCCGATGCAACCGGTTGAAGAGGCCGATGCGACCGGTCGCATCAGCGATGACGACCGCAAGGGTTACGGCTTCGGTCTGATGAACTGCAAAGGCATCATAGAGAAATACCGCAAGACGAGTCCGCTCTTCCGCGTCTGCCGCTTTGGCATCGACAGCGTGTTGGGGAAGGGCTGTCGCTTCTGGTTCCGTCTGCCGCGAGTCGTCAGTCTGATATTACTGGCTTTGGCCTTTGCCGTTACGCCCGGACAGGTCTGGTCGGCGCAGTTTGGTCATGCCAAAGAGCCTGTCCGTACGACAACAAAACCGCTATCTGCAGATTCTGAAAGCGTCCTCTCGTTCCCTGCTGAAGCCTATGCCTTGGCCGACTCATTGTACTTCTGCAACCTCGAGGGCCGCCATGCCGAGGCCCTTGACTTTGCCGAAAAAGCCCTGGCGCTGATAGGCCATGGGCGCGACTCTCTCGACTATTCTCTCGTGCTCGGCGTGCGCAACGAGCAGGCCGTGGCTGCGCTTGCCATGCACGACTGGGCCCTTTATCGCCGTAGTAATGAGGTATATACGCGCCTCTATAAGCTCGTAAACCGCGATGAATCGCTCGAAGCCTACTGCCAGCAGCTCGAACGTTCGCAGCTGACGGCCCGTTGGGCACTTGCTGCCATCATAGCCTTGTTTGTCCTGGCCGCTTTGGCCGCCTATTTCTTCTATTTCCTGCCGCAGGCACGATTCGCACGCGCCGTAGCACGTCTCAACGACGAACGCTTGCAGCAGATGCAACAGCAGCAGAGTGCCGATATCGAGCGTCAGCAGGCCGATGTGGAGATGGCCGAGGATGAGCACCGCCGCCGCCTCTACGAAGAGAGCCGCCTGCACGTCCAGAATCAGATAATCGACAACTGTCTCTCCACGATAAAGCATGAGACGATGTACTATCCCGGCAGGATAAACCAGCTCGTCAACCGAATGGCGACGTCCGGAGCCCCTGAAGCCGACCTCACCACGCTCAACGAGACTGTCGGTTACTACAAAGAGATCTACTCACTGCTTATGTCGCAGGCTTTGCATCAGTCTGAGGCGCTGAACTTCCGCCGCAGTAGTATTGCCTTCGACGATATTTGCAGACCGGCCGCCTCGCGCTTTGCTAATCGCACCCGTCGCCTTGGAGTAAACATTGAACTAAAAACCGGCAATCTGCTTTCCGACAGGCGACTACGCGGCGACAACGATTTGCTGCTGATGCTCCTCAACGCCTTGCTCGATGCCGAGACCGACTTCCTGGCCAACAGCGGTAAAGGAGTGGGGGAGTGGCTGCCTATGGAGCTGGAAGCCACTATCGACGGCAATTTTGCACGCATCACTATCAGCAACCCCAACCATGAGCTCTCGACAGATCAACTGCACGGACTGTTTACGCCTCATCCACAGGGCATTCCATTCCTGATTGCGAAGCAAATCATTCGCGAGCATGACACTTTCATGGGGCATCCCGGCTGCCGAATCAACGCCGAAGCGGCTGACAAAGGGCATTCGATTTGGTTCACAATCCCTTTGACCAAGGCTTGAGCTATTTAGCGCAACGCATAGAATAATAACTGCTTAACTCATTAATGAACGAACGATGGAACCGTTTAAAGTGATTATCGTAGAAGACGAGAAACTCGAGCTGAAAGGCACCGAGGAAATATTCCGTTCTGACATCCCTGAAGCCGAGATCCTCGGCACGGCGATGAATGAGAGCGAACTGTGGAAACTAATGCGCCAGCAACGGCCCGACCTCCTCCTGCTCGACCTGGGTCTGGGCGGCAGCACCACCGTGGGCGTAGATATTTGCCGACAAGTGCACAGCAACTATCCCGACGTGAAGATTCTGATTTTCACCGGCGAGATATTGAATGAGCGGCTGTGGGTTGATGCCTTGCAGGCCGGCACCGATGGCATCATTCTGAAGACCGGCGAGCTGCTGACGCGCAACGACGTTCGCCTCGTCATGGACGGCCGGCGCCTGGTGTTCAATCAGCCTATTCTCGAGAAGATCGTGGCCCGTTTCAAAAAGAGTGTTGTCAGTGAGAGTCGCCGCTCGGATGCCGTAATCGACTATGATATAGACGAATACGATGAGCGATTCCTGCGTCATCTGGCCCTGGGCTACACGAAGGATATGATAGCCTCGCTCAAGGGAATGCCCTTCGGAGCCAAGAGCCTCGAGAAGCGGCAGGTGGACCTCATCAACCGCCTTTTCCCGTCGAACGAGCGGACGGGCGTGAATGCTACACGCCTCGTAGTGAAAGCCTTACAGCTCCACATCATAGACCTCGACACACTCAAGCCAGATGACGAGTGATGCTCGCTGGACTCATGTACTTAAACGAATAATAGAACAGCGTCGAAAGAATGAATTTAGACGAACTTAATCCAGCACAACGCGCGGCTGTGCTCTATACCGACGGGCCTTCACTCGTGATTGCGGGCGCTGGCTCGGGCAAGACGCGCGTGCTGACATATAAAGTGGCTTACCTGCTCAGTCAGGGCATGAAGCCTTGGAATATACTAGCCCTGACCTTCACAAACAAGGCTGCAGAAGAGATGAAGTCGCGCATAACTCGCCAGATGGGCGAGGATGCTACGCGCGGACTGTGGATGGGAACCTTCCACAGTATCTTCGCTCGAATCCTTCGCGCAGAGCACGAGGCCATAGGCTTCTCATCGAACTTCACAATCTATGATGCCACCGACAGCAAGAGCCTCATTCGCAGCATAATACGCGAGATGGGGCTCGATGACAAACAATATAAGGCCGGCACGGTGGCGAGCCATATCTCTGCCGCCAAGAACCGCCTGTTGCTGCCGTCGCAATATCAGCGCGATGCCCAGATCATGCAGGCTGATAATGCCTCGCGAATACCGGCTACGGGCGCTATCTACGAGCGCTATTGGGCTCGCTGCCGACAGGCCGATGCATTGGACTTCGACGACCTGCTGCTTTACACTTATCTCCTCTTCGCTCATAAGCCGGAAATACTGGCTCGCTACGAGGAGAAATTCCAGTTTGTGCTCGTCGATGAGTATCAGGACACTAACTACGCCCAGCATGCCATCGTGTGGCAACTGACTCAGCACCACCGTCATGTCTGTGTCGTGGGTGATGATGCTCAGTCGATCTATTCCTTCCGTGGCGCAAATATCGATAACATCCTGACATTCCAACGCTTATACGAGGGCGCCAAGCTATTTAAGCTTGAGCAGAACTATCGGTCCACGCAGACCATCGTGGCCGCTGCAAACAGCCTCATCAAGCACAACCGCGGGCAGATTCCAAAAGAGGTATTCTCCGAGAAAAGCAAGGGGCAACCGATCCATGTATTCTCATACTTTAGCGATATCGAGGAAGCCAATGGGGTAGGGCATAAGGTGCAGAACCTGAACCGGTTCGAGCATATCGCCTGGCACGAGATAGCGATTCTTTATCGCACTAATGCGCAGAGCCGCACCTTTGAGGAAGCATTCCGCAAAATGGGCATTCCGTACCGCATCTATGGCGGGTTGTCGTTCTATCAGCGTAAAGAAATCAAAGACATCATCGCTTATTTTCGTCTGGCCGTCAATCCCAACGACGAGGAAGCGCTTAAGCGCGTAATCAATTATCCGGCCCGTGGAATAGGGCAGACCACACTCGACAAAATCATCCACGCGGCTGCTGATGCAGGTATCAGTTTGTGGCAGGTGCTGACGAATCCTGTGGCCGCTCACCTGGATGTTAACCGTGGCACTCTCTCCAAACTCGAATCGTTCGTGGCTCTCATTCAGAGCTTTACAGAGGCGGTCAATACTGAAAACGCCGCACAGCTCGGCCTGCGCATAGCGCGCGAATCGGGTCTCCAGGCAGAAATCTTCAGAGGTCGCGAGCCGGAAGATATTTCTCGGCAGGAGAACCTTCAGGAGCTCTTCGACGGTTTGCAGCAGTTCGTCGACGACCGCACCGAGGAAGGCGAAGGTGAGAATACATTCATGACGCACTATCTGCAGGAAGTGTCGTTGCTGAGCGACCTCGATGAGAGCGATGATGATAGCGACGACAAGCTCTCGCTGATGACTGTCCATGCGGCTAAGGGTCTGGAATTCAGGGTGGTATTTGTGGTCGGAATGGAAGAGAACCTATTCCCGAACCAGATGTCATCCAGTTCGCCACGCGAGCTCGAAGAGGAACGGCGCCTGTTTTATGTGGCCATCACACGTGCTCAGGAGCAATGTTTTCTAACTCACGCGCAGAACCGTTATCGCTTCGGCAAGAGTGAGTTCTGCAGTCCAAGCCCGTTCCTACGGGATATTGACCCTCAATACCTCGAGGAAGATCAGTCGACGACAGCTGGCACACGCCGCCGCCAGTTCACGAATTTCTTTGGAGATGATGCCTCAGGCATGGGCTTTGGAAGACAGCGTGGCGGACTGTTTGGCAGTACGGGCGCAGATTCTGGCGCTCAGCGCTATGGTGGCGCTGGCTATAATACTGATTCGTCTGGCAGCGCACGCCCTGTGTCCGCCGGATCGACACAACGACGTGATCGTGCAGGCTATGAGGCTCGCGTAAATGCCCGATTGCAAGCCCTGGATAAACCGCCCGTCGGAATGACGTACGCTGGCTCGCGGAAATCCGATACCGAATCTAAGCCTGCGACAGTTGAATCCACTCAGACGGCCGCAGGGACGCTGACCGTTGGTCTGCAGATTCTGCATTCGCGTTTTGGCAGAGGCAAAATCGTAGAATTGTCCGGCTCGGGCATTGATGCAAAGGCTACGGTTGAATTTGAAAATGTAGGCAGAAAACAACTCTTATTGCGCTTCGCAAAATTCTCTATAATCTCATGACAAGATTCTCATCTGTTTCATAAATTGTCTTATGTTCTGCTGTTGGACTGAAACGTTGGTTCAGCTACGAATATCTTGGCGATAGGTCACAGGCAGGTTTTCGTACGTATGAATTAAACTAATAGGTGTTATGTTTAATAGGGTGTAGGAAACCCCGTAGGCATATCTCTAAGGAGACTATAATCGTCGTAAAAAGGAAATTAATCTCAAATTATTATTGTCACGTCATCAATTTACTGTAAATTTGCAGCAATATAAACAATAAAAGCTCCTAAAATCACATGAAACTTAACATTAGACTATTGGCTGTAAGTGCATTCTCAGCACTGAGCTTGAGTGCTTTAGCCGACAAAGTTGTCACTGCACGTTTTATCACGAATCCAAGTTTTGAGAAAGGTCTTGATGGTTGGACTGTATCGAATCTGAAAGCACAGACAAACACTTCGTTCACAAAGAAAGCTGGAAATACATATTTAGAGAAATGGACAGATAAGGGCAAGGTCGTCGGTTCGGGTTCTGTAAAGCAGACTCTGAGCAATCTGCCTGCAGGAAACTACAAACTTGTTGTGGCAGCGCAAAACATTCAACAAGGTTCTGACGCTGCTCAGACCGGCGCTCTCATCTACGCCGGCTCAACATCCAACGCCACGAATGTAACAGCTGCAGATAATTACGAACTGCTTTTCACAACAAACGGTGCTGATGTAACGATTGGTTTTCAGGCCACTAACGCTTCTGGTAACTGGATTGCAGTCGATAACTTCAGGTTAACATACATTAACACTGATGTCGCTACACTGCATGAGGCTGTTGAAGCGGCTGAAGCCTTCCTTGCCACAACGGAGAAATCCTCAAATGCAGGTCTCCAACCGACTCCAAAACAAAATCTGATCGCTGCTATAAATGCAGCCAAGGAGATAAACGAAAGCTCGACAGACGACGAAAAGTGGGACGCAGCTTCAAAGCTGGCCACTGCCCTATCTGCCGCCAAAGCCAATAACGAAGCTCTTAAAGAACTGAAAACGCTCAATACGAGGGCTGCGGTCAGACTGGACTCAGACATGGCAGAAGTTTATCGTGTAAGCCTCCAGAAGGCTTCCGACGCTGCTGCGCAACTGCTTAAATTAGAGTCTGATGATGATGTGGAGGCTGTCAAAGACGCGCTGCAAAAAGCCTACGATGCCGCTAACGAAAGCTATCAGGCCAAGGGAACTCTAAAGAAAGCCATCAACACAGCTTCACGCATCAACACCAGCGGCAAGGAAGGAGCCGAAGAGCTGGCCGCAGCTATTGCAGCTGCTGAAGCCGTAAGAGACAATGATAATGCCACGCCCGAAGAGATGCTTGCGGCTGCTAAAGCAATGGACGATGCTACCCTCGCCTACCGTATTGCTAACGGCACCGGTGCTGATCCCACAGCACGAACGCTCGGTGTTGTTCAAGGCTCTACGGAGATCTTTGCTCGCGGAGCATTCTCTGGCACAGCCAAAGAGAAAGGTTTCTGCTACAGTGAGAATCCCGAACCTACGATTGCTGATAACCGTTCGACTGAAAGCTACAGCAACAATGGCGATATCTACGTAATGGCCGATGTGAAGCCCGCCACGGTTTACTACGTGCGCGCGTACATTATTACTTCTGGCTACAAACTCGCCTATGGCGATGTCGTGAAGACAGTGACCAGGCCGCTTGGTAATGTAACCTATGACTACGATAACGCAGGCGATGACGCCACGAATGCCCGCATTACAACAGCTTGTGAAACAGCAGTTTGGATGTGGAATAACATCACAGGCTTGCGCAATTTCCACCTCAGTGCACACTACGTTCCGGGTGCCGGTGCAGGCGATGGCACGGCCGACTGCAGCTATGGCGGCTACATGCGAATAAGCCAAAATACACCTTATCAAAAGGCAGGAACAGTTCTCCACGAGGGCTCTCACGGTCAAGGCGTAATCAACTACACCGATTGGGTTAATCCTATTTACCGCACCAACGGTGATCGTGGCGATTGGTTGGGCCCGCGTGTTGACCGCGTCGTCAAGTTCCTCGACAATAATGCATCAGCTAAGCTCCACGGCGACAATATTCACATGTGGCCCTACGGCATCAATGGAGCCGGCGAAGACACGGGCGCTCCGATGCTTTACCGCGCTAATGCGCTCATCGTAGGTGCTTTGGCCGAAGACGCCATCGTGACGCCAAACATGGATTTCAAGAAGCCCGCATACTCATTCACCCAGTATGATGATCAGCGCTACTATCTCAAGAGCGAAGCTACGAACAGAGGTCTTGCCACATCATTCCTGCGGCAGAGTTCTGCCACAGGCGTCAGTCTGGAGGCTATGACCGCTGACGAAGCCTTCGAAAACGACTCCTGCGCATGGTATGTTGAGTTCA
Source organism: Bacteroidaceae bacterium (assembly GCA_017429945.1). GTDB lineage: Bacteria > Bacteroidota > Bacteroidia > Bacteroidales > Bacteroidaceae > Physcousia. The sequence goes on along the minus strand of JAFRNY010000073.1, from coordinate 48,932 downwards.
ATCCTAACACCTGCTACTATACTTTTAAGAATGTAGCCACAGGCAAATACCTGAGCATCGGCCATAGCGGCACGCTTTCAACAAACGCATCCAATGCCACCTACCAACTCATGGGCTCCCGCAACCAGACAAGCGTCGATGACTACACCTTCGCCGGCACCTCTTACTGGCTGATTGCTCCTGGCAATTATACCGCCGTGAATGCCACAGCGTCGGGCGCAGCGTCAACAACTTTCAACCACGCTGACGAAGCTACTACTCAACGTTGGCTCATCCTCACTCGCGACGAAGTGGCTAAGTTCGCAGAAGCCAAAGGCGAGACCGTAGGCATCGGCACCATCCAGACTGCACAGCAGGCTTCACAGCTGCAGGTCGTTGGCGGACAGGGTGCTCTCTCCATTACGGCCCACGCCGCAAGTGCTACCGTTCACATCTATAGCCTTGACGGCCGCAGTGTAGGCAAAGTCTACGTACAGCTCGGGGCCACAGCAACAATCAACCTGCCTCGCGGTATTTATGTGGCTGGCGGACAGAAGGTTGTCGTCAAATAAAAGCTTTACCCCCTACTCTATTCTATAACCTCTAATCAATAATTCAAATGTATATAATCGGTATTGCAGGCGGCACAGGTTCGGGCAAGACGACCGTAGTGCGCAAAATCGTGGAAACGCTCCCCGATTCGCAGGTGGCGGTTATTCCTCAGGACTCCTACTACAACGATAACACTGGAATCCCAATGGAAGAGCGCAGGAAGATCAATTTCGACCACCCAAATGCCTTCGACTGGAAACTCTTGATTCACCAAATCAATGAGTTGCGAAACGGTCGCGCTATTGAGCAACCGACCTACTCCTACATCGAAAGCAACCGCTTGCCGGAGACTGTGCACATTGAGCCGTGCGAGGTAATAATTATCGAAGGTATCATGGCGCTATGCCGCAAGGAACTTCGCGATCTGATGGATTTGAAGATATTTGTCGATGCCGACCCCGACGACCGCCTTATCCGCGTAATCTCACGCGATATGGCCGAGCGCGGACGCACTGCGCAAATGGTGATGGACAGGTATATCGATGTGCTTAAGCCTATGCACTTGGAGTTCATTGAGCCCACAAAGCGCTACGCCGACCTCGTCATACCGCAGGGTGGCAACAACCAGAAGGCCATCGACATTATGCGCACTTATATTATTCATCGACTGAAACCTTAATCGTCTTGCCAACTTTTAGGAATATTCTCCTCATACTACTGGTGGCATTGCCTTTGTTGCTCACGACCTCGTGCCGCGAGCGCAAGACGATGCCATCCGTCATGTTCGGCCAAGGTGATGATGCCATGAGTGGCTCCGATTATGATCTTGCTGACATACAAGCAGCTGGTGAGATCATTGTTGCTACACTGTCTGGCCCCGATACATACTTCGAATACCGTGGTGAAGGCTTTGGCCTTCAGTTTCATATTGCTGAAGCCTTTGCCGGAAGTATCGGTGCGCGGTTGCGCATGGAAATAGCTAACGACACAGCCGAACTTGTGCGAAGGCTTACGGATGGCGAAGTCGATATGGTGGCCGCAGCCCTTCCTGCAGCTGCAGGCTTGGCAACGATTCACAACGAATGGACTGTACGCGATGATTCACCCGAACTGCTGGCTTCTGCCGAAGCTTGGTGGACAGACGACACCCGCAAGCATTATCTGGCACTCGAGCAGCAGCGAATGCGGCCAAGGCGTCAAGCTGCACGCAGCTCACGTCCTCCCATGCTCTCCCGCCAGAAAGGCATCATCAGTCAGTGGGATTCTTACTTCATCCGCTACTCGTCGGTCATTGGTTGGGACTGGCGCCTGCTGGCAGCACAGTGTTATCAGGAATCAGCTTTTGACCACCATGCCGTTTCGTGGGCCGGGGCTCAAGGGCTGATGCAGCTTATGCCTGCCACGGCAGCACGCATGGGCCTGTCGCTTGCTCAAGTGTTTGATCCTGAGCGCAACATCGACGGTGCTGTCCGCTATCTGCGCCTCTTGCTTAATGAATTTTCCGATATTCATAACAGGCAGGAGCGCATTAACTTTGTGCTGGCAGCTTACAACGGAGGTGTAGGACACGTGCGTGACGCTATGGCTCTGGCATCCAAGCATGGGCGCAACCCTCAGCGTTGGGATGATGTTGACGTCTTTATCCTTCACCTTTCAGAACCAGCTTATTATCGCGACCCTGTGGTCAAATATGGTTATTTGCGTGGCAGCGAGACATCGGGCTACGTGCGCCAGATCATGGCCCGATGGGCGTCATACCGAGGTGCGGCTCCGGCTCATCATTCGTCGGGCGCTCCCCTACCCTCTTCCAACAAGGATTCGCGCGTGCGTTCCCGGTCGGAGTTCATCAATGACACCACGTTAATTCATTAACGGCCAAATCTTTTGGAACAGAAAAGCTACATCAAGATATGGCGAGTGTGCGTCGATTCATGGACTGAGTCGACAATCTTTGCACATTCGTTGCCATTGCCAGGTGAAGCTTCGGCAGCGACCGCTCTCGAAGTTCTGTTTCAGCGCTTCAGCGATGAGGGGAGCATAAGCATAGCCAATCCTCAGCTACTGCCAACGGTTTATCTATGGCAAGGAGCCATTCTTAACCTCTTGCTCTCAGAGCCTCAGGCAGATGGCTCCTACTTACCTCAGCACATTGTCTTAGATCCCGATTATCTGGTCGACGTCACATCTATCTGCCACTGCTTCACACGTCATGGCGATGCTCCGGCGATGCATCTGCTCTCGAAATTCCTGCCGGTGGTGACGACTTCAGCAATCATGCTTGGTAATGTGGCCAATCAGTTCCTCGACGATTGCCTAAATCATCAAGAAGTCAGCGACAGCGAACAGCTTTACAAGCAGTCGCTTACCAAAGCTTTCTGCTCTGATCCTCTTAGATTTGTTACAACATCAGGCATCGGGCAGGAGTTCAGTAATCAGTGTCGTTCGCAATTCGAGAACATACGTTCGGTCGTGACAGCCCAATTCCATTCAGGCGGCACATTGGAAGCTGCATTCATCTGTGAAGCCCTCGGCATTCAAGGACGTATGGACTTTCTCAGCGACGACCATCGCAATATTGTAGAGCTCAAATCCGGTAAGGCCGATGAGTTCAGCGGAAATCGTCAGGCCAATCAATCATCGGGTGGTAAATCTCTAAAATACCGCTATGAGCATGCCATGCAGATGGCACTGTACAAAGAATCGCTTTATTACAACGAAGGACTTGTATATGCTGAGGTCAACACTCATCTGCTCTATAGTCGCTATCCGGAACTGATGAATATTCATTTGGGACGGGCCGACATTCACAGGGCTATAGATGTTCGTAATAGCATCGTGCATCTTGAACACTTGCTACGTTCCAAGCCCGCACTCTTGCTCGATATTCTCAGCGAGCAGCATTTTAATCCTTCGGGTGTGTCCGATAGATTCTACGAACAATTCTCCAGACCTTCTATCCTGTTATTCCTGAATCAGTTGCGAGCTGCTGATAAACTTTCTCGGACCTATTTCGACACTATGCTGGCTTTTGTAGAGCGTGAACAATGGCTGGCGAAAACAGGAGTTGAGGGCATCACGCTCTCGCCTGGTCATCAAGGCTTTGCTGACACATGGCGTGCAGACTCAACAGCCAAATGCGATAATGGTCGCCTGATACCTTCGCTCACTCTTACACCGATTCGCGATGGCGAACTCATTGTAGCTCTCGATGCCACGACAACGGCCATTGACGAATCGTCGAATTTCCGCATTGGCGATATGGTGATGCTCTATCCTCAGGATTCAGGAGCAGCTCAGCCTGCCAGCAGTTACGTCAGCTGTATAATAGAGGGCATTCATGCTGAAGGCTTGCGCTTACGACTGCGTTACCCCCAACATGACCTCACACTATTCAGAAACTCGCGGCTTTTTGCCATTGAGCCGGCTCACGCTGATGCAGGTTTCACAACACTCTATCGTGGCCTCTTTGCCATGCTTGGAGCTCCTCGCCGACGCGTTCAGCTCCTTCTCGGTCAGCGTCAGGCAGAATTCGACACGACCATAGGTTTGAATCTTGATATTGCCGATGAAACCCTTCGCGGAATAATCCTTCATGCCAAGCAAGCGCGCGACTATTATCTACTAGTAGGGCCCCCAGGATCAGGCAAAACATCTATTGCCCTACGGCAAATGGTGCAGGAATTCCTCTCTGGCAACCGTCCACAGAACCTCCTGTTGATGGCTTTCACCAACCGTGCAGTCGATGAGATATGTGCCATGCTTAACGGCATCAGTGCCGATTATTTGCGCTTAGGCCCATCGCTCTCATGTGCTGCGGAGCATCGCGCACATCTTCTTTCAACTAATGCTGAGGAGAAGCCTTCCCGTGCTGTATTGCGCGAACGGTTGCAAACAGTCCCAATTGTAGTAGGCACGATAGCTTCGCTCTCATCGTCGCCAGAACTCTTTACGCTCCGTAAGTTCGACACGGCCATAATAGATGAAGCGTCGCAAGCTTTAGAGCCACATCTTTTGCCGCTCCTTTGTGCCACGACTACTGATGGTTGTGTAGCAATAGATAAGTTCATACTTATTGGCGATCATAAGCAGTTGCCAGCGGTTGTAGCACAGCCTGCGAGTTCAAGTCGCGTCGCTGACCCGTGCCTTGTGGCGATAGATCTGACCGACTGTCGCCGTTCATTGTTTGAACGTCTGCATACTCTGTCACTAAAGCAAGGCCTAACGCAGGCCGTAGGCACGCTTGAGCGGCAGGGACGTATGCACGAGGATATTTCAAAATATGTAAGTGCAAAATATTATGAAGGTCGCCTATCTCCAGTCCCCCTACCCCATCAGATAGCTGATGCCAACGGAATCTACGGTGGCTTGCGAATGTTGGCCGTCGACGTAGTCCCCGAGCTCAGCCGCTGCAGTGCAAAGAGTAATGGCAGTGAGGCTGCTGTGGTAGCTAAAATTGTTAAAGCAATAAAATCTACACTCGATGCAAGTAAAAATATCGGCGTCATTGTTCCTTTCCGAGGTCAGATAACGATGATTCGCAGGGCCTTCGAAGCTCTTGCAATCGAAGACCATGAGAGCATAAACATAGACACGGTAGAGCGTTATCAAGGTTCGCAGCGCGATGTTATAATTTTCTCAACCACAGTATCTTCGCCTAAGCAGCTTAATGTGCTTTCGCAACCCGTGGAAATGGCTGACGGCGATTGCAACGGCACCCCGCTTCTGCTTGATCGCAAACTGAATGTTGCCATCACGCGAGCCCGCGAGCAATTCATTCTCGTGGGTAATCTCGGGTTGCTGTCGCAATCACCGCCTTATGCCGATCTGCTTACATACATGCAGAATATACAGACCGGAATAACACATTGTAGCTCCAATTAATACGGCGCTGCTGATGTGCCAAGCCCCTGAATCCCATTCGTAGGTAGAGGTTGTCGAGTCGTTTTGCCACTTCCAGCGCATCGGCATCGTTGACACGTGCGCTCCAATAGCGATAATGCGGGTTTTGTGGATGCGGTCCGAAGTCGTAGTAAAGTTCGGCTCTGTCTCTGTCGATAGATGTGATAGCGCTGATTGCTGTCTTGTAGATGTTGAGCGCCAGAGGGTCGTGGCCTGTTGTTTCACACAATCGCCCAGTTCGAACAGCCGTAGCTGCTATCACTCCAGTGCTTCGGCAATTGGCAATTAGATGTAGTGCGTCATCTACAGCTTGGCTGATGAATTTGTAGTTCAGCATCATTACCTCTCCCTGAGGTGTGCATCGACAGATGCAATTGACTTTTGCTCTTCTGAAATTCTTTCTTTTCAGCATGGAAAACAAACGATAACAATAAGTAAAAGAACTAATTACCCGATGGTTATCGCGCATACGAAAGTGCGCAACAATCCTGTCGAGTGCCACGTGGCGTGGCCGGCATGGATTGTTGCGCATATTTTTCGCGTGCAAAAGTAGCGCTTTTTACTTATCGCGCAAAGAATTCAGGCAAAAAAAGCATATACGACCTCATTTTTTCTTAAAAAGGTCTGATGCCTGTGCCTTTACTTCTTATCGTTGGCTGTAGGAAAAGCTTTATTCTGCTTGAAGATGTCCAGCGCTTGTTTGATGGCTTTGTCGTCGGCTGCAAGATATTGCAATCGTGCACTTTGCTCCTCAACGTTGTAGATGATGTTTGCAATCAGGTTCTTGTTGATTAGCGGGAAGCTCCGCTGTATCATCAGGTTGCGACGCTTGAGGCCGTGTTCTTGGGCATAGTTGGCAAACTGCTCGACGATGTTTTGCTTCTCGAGATAGTTGGCAAACTGTTCTACGGACTTGAAATTTGACAACTTGTCGCGATTGCGCTCCGTGTAGTCGAGGGCGAACTGAATGGTCAGTTGGTTGTAGACGGCTTCACGGAAATAGCTGGTGTAGAGAGTCGTATCTTCGGGCACGAAGATGTCGGGCATGATGCCTCCTCCGCCATATACTACTCGGCCGAGCCGTGTGTGGTATTCGGGGCCATCTTGGTGTATGCTGTCGGCAGAGAAGAATTCGCCACGCTCATAGCGTGCTATAAGTTCGTTCTCGTAATCTTCATCGTGGCCCTTAACATAAGGCTTCTGGATGCATCGGCCTGATGGCGTGTAATATCTGGCGATAGTGAGACGAACGATGCTATGGTCCTTGAACTCTATAGGCTGTTGCACGAGTCCCTTACCGAAGGTCCGACGGCCTATGATTGTGCCACGGTCGTTGTCCTGGATGGCGCCAGCGAGAATCTCGGATGCCGATGCAGATATCTCATCTACGAGAATAACGAGAGGCATCTTCTGGAACGACCCGTGGCCATCGGTGCGGTAATCTTCGCGCGGGGAGCGACGGCCTTCGGTGTAGACGACAAGTTCGCCTGCCGGCAGGAATTCGTTGGCAATGAGTATTGCCGTCTGCATATATCCTCCGCGATTGCCTCGCAGGTCAATGATGAGATTTCGCATGCCTTCAGCATTGAGTTGTGCGAGTGCTGTGAGCATCTCCGGGTAAGTCGTTTCGCCGAAGTTCTGAATGGCGATATAACCAGTCTGGTCATCGAGCATGAAAGACGCATCGACGCTCTCGACGGGAACATCGTCGCGCATGACGGTGAAGTGCAGCGGTTGTTTCTGTGCCCTACGGATAACGGTCAGGCGCACTTTCGAATGCTTAGGTCCTCGCAGGCGCTTTATGATGTCGTGGTTGCTGACGGCGATGAGCGAAGAGTCGTCAGCAGCGATAATGCGGTCGCCTGGCAGTACCCCCACCCGCTCAGAGGGCCCTCCCTTGATGATATTCATTACGGTGACGGTGTCATTCTGCACCGTGAATCGTACTCCTATACCCGAGAATGAGCCTTTGAGCTCTTCGACGCTCTCTTCAGCCTCGTCGGCACTGATATAGCTTGAGTGCGGGTCGAGTTCTGAAAGAATTTGCGGCATAGCGCTCTCAATGAGGTCGGATGTGTTTATAGTGTCGACGTAGTTGTTGTCGATTATCTGCAGCAAGTAGTTCAACTTGTTGCTTCCGGTGTTGATGATATTGAGGCGTTTGCCGGAGAAATGGCTGGTGTAGAACGTACCTATAGCGATACCGAGCACTACAGCCACAGCCAGCAAGAGTGGAACAAGTCGAGACTTAGAGTTCATTGATGAAAAAATATATTTACGAATTGAGAATTACGATTGAGCATCGTCACTGAAGGGCATGTGAACGACTTCGATATTGGCTCTATTGAGGAGGTCGATGCCGTCGGTGAGTCTGTAGTCGCGTGCATAAACCACTCTCTTTATACCGGCCTGAATAATCAGTTTTGAGCATTCAATGCATGGCGAGTCGGTGACGTAGAGTGTGGCGCCTTCCGAATTGTTGCCCGAACGGGCAATCTTCGTTATGGCGTTGGCTTCGGCATGGAGCACGTATGGTTTTGTCACGCCGTCTTCTTCGCAAACGTTTTCGAATCCTGAAGGTGTGCCGTTGTAGCCGTCGCTAATAATCATTTTGTCTTTTACGATCAGGGCTCCTACTTGTCGACGTATGCAGTAGCTGTTTTCGCTCCAGATGCGTGCCATGCGGAGGTATCGCATATCAAGGATAGTGCTCATATATGGCTTGTATTTAGAAGTTTATCATTAGTCTTTAAGAATCCCGTTGCGCCTAAGCAGAGCGTCGATGGTAGGTTCTCCCTTCCGGAATCGGCGATAGAGGGTCATTGGGTGCTCTGTGCCTCCTCTCGATAGAATTTCGTCGCGAAAACGCTGCGCGGTTGCACGGTCGAAAATGCCAGCCTGCTTGAATACTGCAAAGGCATCGGCGTCGAGCACCTCGGCCCACTTATATGAATAATATCCAGCTGCATAGCCTCCGGCGAAGATATGTGAGAACTGTACCGACATGCATGCTCCTTCGAGCTCTGGCAGAAGAATGGCTCTCTGCCAAGCTTTGTGCTCAAACGCCTTGATGTCTTCAGTCAGCGGTTCCTTAAGTGTGTAGTATGCCATGTCGAGCAGGCTGAAGCTGACCTGTCGCACGCAGGCGTATGCCACATTGAAGTTGCGGCTTGCGATGATACGTTCTACATATTCCTTTGGCAGGGCTTCGCCGGTCTGATAGTGTTGAGCGAAGGTTGCCAGGAATTCTGGCTCAATGGCGAAGTTCTCCATAAATTGAGAGGGCAGTTCCACGAAATCCCAATAGACATTTGTGCCTGAAAGGGATGAGAATCGAGTGTTGGAGAACATGCCGTGAAGTGCGTGCCCGAACTCATGCAGGAAGGTCTCTACCTCTCCGAGTGTCAGGAGCGAAGGCTTCGTTTCGGTTGGCTTGGTGAAGTTCATGACAAGCGAGACTTGCGGCCTGCTGTTTTTTAGAGGAGCCGTAGGCGGATCATTCTCTTCACGACCCATCCATTGCTCTTTGAACGATGTCATCCAAGCACCGCCCTGCTTGCCATCGCGGGGGTAGAAATCCGTGTAGAGTACTGCGAGGAAGGAGCCATCTGCATCAAGCACTTCGTAGGCTTCGACATCGGGATGGTAGACCGGGATGTCGGTGTTCCGCCGGAATGTGATGCCATAAAGTCTCGTTGCCAACCCGAATACTCCTTCCCGCACCTTGGAGAGCTCGAGATATGGTCTCAGCATCTCACTGTCGATGTCGAATCTCTGCTTACGCAGTTTCTGGGCGTAATACGAGAAGTCCCATGGCTGCATCTCAAAGTTGTCGCCCTCGAGACTATGCGCCAAAGCCTCTATCTCACGAATCTCTTGGCGTGCTGGTTCGGTGTATGCCTCGAGAAGCTGGTCTAATAACTCGTATACCTTGGCAGGTGATTCAGCCATTCGCTCTACAAGAACGTAGTCGGCGAAGGTGTCGAATCCGAGCAGTTGAGCCTTCTCGCGGCGCAGGTTGACGATTTGACGTACGATCTCCTCATTGTTGAATTCGTTGTCGCGACAGCAAAGGGTGTTCTTAGCGACGTACATCTGGCGGCGTAGTTCTCGATTGTCGGCATAGGTCATAAAAGGCCCGTATGACGGCGCGTTGAGCGTAAAAAGCCACCCTTCATAGCCTTTCTCCTTAGCTGCGAGTGCAGCTGCTTCGATGGCTGTATCTGTCAGGCCGCTGAGGTCAGAGGTGTCGGTTATGCGTAGCTCGAATGCTTTCGTTTCCTTGAGCAGGTTTTGCGAGAACTGCAGTGTGAGCATGCTCGCTTGGGTGTTGATTTCCCGGAGTCGTGCCTGTTGTTCTTCTGGCAAGTCAACGCCAGCTCTGACGAATCCTTCGTATGCACGCTTGAGCAGCATTTGCTCTTCGGGCGTCAGCGGTCGCGGCTGCACCCCGGTGTCTACCCCAGCGTCATCAGCGTGGTGATAGAGCTCATATACGTGTTTTACCTTCCGGAAGTATTCGCGATTGAATATTATGTCGTTGGCGTGTTCGGTGAGTATGGGTGATAGTTTCTGGGCCAGAGCATCCATCTCGTCGTTGGTGTTGGCCGAGAGCAGATTGAAGAAGATCTTTGTCACGCGCTCGAGCATGTCGTCGGGCGTGGTTATGGCTATAGTGTTGTCGAATGTAGGTGCTTCGGGATTCGAGACGATGCGGTCGATGAAAGCCTTATCACGTTTCAAGGCTTCCATTACGGCTGGCTCATAGTCCTCGAAGACTATTTTGTCGAATGGCGCTGTGTTGTGGGGTGTGCCGTAGTCTTTGTTGAAGAGTGGATTTGTATGCATTAATATAATGTAGCTTTATCGGAAGAAGTTGATTGACTGTTTACGGGCGTTTCAGCAGTAGTTCGAATGCTGGCACTTCAATGGCTCGTCGTTGCAGTACGAGGAGGTTTTCCCGCTCAAGCGTGTGTAGGGCTCGGCTGATACGGCGCTGGTCTTCGCCAAGGTAGAGTCCGAGAACAGCCATTGATATCTCAAAGCGCTTGGGGCCAGCTGGCCGGTTTACGTGGTTTAGCATGAACCGTATGATGCGCTGCTCGAGCGTCTGCGTCGGCGGCAGCCATAGGCGACGCGAGCGCTCGGCCAGTTCGCTCGTGAGAATGTTGAACGCGCCCAGCTGCATGACTTCAAAGTAACGGAAGAGTGCGCCCATCGTGCGCTTGTCCACCACCATGATGCGCGTGGTGGTAAGTGCAGTGCATGTGGATGGATGTGTACGCCGCCGTCCATAGAGCACGTTAAGCCCGATAACGGAGTGGTCTTGCACCTGCTCCTCCACGGCCCATCGACCATCGGCTGCGGGTGTGCGCGTAGCGATGCGCCCCTCGATTATGAAGTACACATCGTTGCACGGCTCATCGTGCCGACATAGCACGTTGCCTTCTTTGAGGGTAATGAAGTCGAGGCGTGTCGACTCCACGATGCGTGTTACATCGTCGTAGCTCAGTCCCTGAAAGAGAGGCAGGGTGAGCAATGTTGTGAACATCGATTCTTCCATCTTTGCTTATTCGCGCGCAAAGTTACAAATAAATCTCTCAGTTGCAGCATAAAAGCTGACTTTTTGCAACATTTTACACAAAAAAGCTGTATTAAAGTGATTATTACCTCTGGACATAGCGGCATAATCATTACTTAGCGCATAAAAAACAAGGGTGACAGAGAAGAGCATTAGCTTGTCTCTGTCACCCTTTAATTGGCTTCCTATTGAAGTCAGCGCTCGCCTTGCGGCTTACGGCGCTCACCATGATGGTCGTCGCGACGCTGGACCATTCGGCGATATACGCCGTCCTCAGCACGCATCAATTTGAGCACTTTTTCCGGTGGTACCACTTTTATAATGCGCTTATAGTAGTCGCTCTCGAGCTTTGACATATCCACCTTCAGCTGGTTGATTTTGTTGATGATTTCGCTTGCAGCTTTGGCATTAGCTGGTGTGCTCTTCTTCAGCTGGTGAATCTGTCTGCCCATCTCGCGCTGTTTTGCACGCATTTCGTTGTAGATTGGAAAGAATGCGGTGCGTTCCTCTTGGCTGAGGCATGCTTCTCTCGAGAGCTGTTCCTCAACCATCTGCTGGAATCTTTGCGGGTCGAAGCGCGGAGCTCCGCCTTCGCCCTGACGCTGTGCGCTGGCATTAATGCTCAGCGTGAGCGCAAACATTATAAATAATAGTCGTTTCATACTCTATCTTAGTTTAGGATTTCGGCTTGGAGAAGCCCAAAATCCATAGCAGTTGTCATGCAATATCTCCTACTGCTCTCTACTCTGCGACAGTGAGATAGTAGGAGATCTTGTTGTTGTCGACCAGTCCGCAAGCTATCTCGTAGTCGAGGGCCTCGTCGAGTTGCTCGTCAGAAAGGTTTTCATAGCTCTGCTCTGTGCGAGCCAGTGAGCTGAAGCGATCAGCTCCGACATAGAGGTACGTGCCTCCTGCAATGCATAGTGCAGCCACGACGGCAGCCGCAGACCATCGCATGGCTCGCCTCCAAGGTGAAAGTGTGATGACGGGGGCTGGCTTCTCAGACTGCTCTTGCTGCTGTATGCGTTGCATGAGGCGGTCGGTGAAACTCTCGAAGTAGCCGTCGGGTGTTCGGAAAGGGTTGTCCTGTCCGACGTACTTGCTTATCAGTTCCTCGTTTTCCATAATACTGTGCTTGCTGTGAAGCTTTTAGGGTTTGTTATGATGTGATGCTGCTATAGAATAGCAGCTGAAGAGACGTGACTATATCTGCCTTGGTGTGGTGCGTATTGATGTTTTTGAGTGTCGTCACATTATTAAGAGTCGGAATGTTGCAAAAGGTTTAATCGTGTGCGGTAAAAAAATCAGATATCTTCTTCACGGCGTGGTGGTAAGACGCTTTAAGTGCGCCTACGCTGGTGCCAAGCATCGAGCTCATTTCTTCGTATTTCATCTCGTCGAAGTACTTTAGCAGGAACACCTGACGCTGTTTCGCTGGCAGCTCGGCGATTGCTTCCTGCAGCTGTCGTGCTGTCTCGTCGCCGTCGAAATATGGGTCGCTTTCGAGTCGTGCGGCTACGCTTACTGCACCTTCGTCGTCGATGCTTATGGCCTGCCGCTTTCGTTCGAGGAAGTTGAGCGTCTCGTTGTTGGCAATGCGGAAGAGCCACGTCGAGAGCTTTGCTTCGCCGCGGAAGTTGTCGATGGCAGCCCATGCCTTGAGGAATACGTTCTGCAGCACGTCGTCGGCATCGTCGTGCGAGACCACCATTCGGCGTATCTGCCAATAGAGGCGTTCCTTGTAGTGATCTACGATGCGTGTGAATGCCCGCTCGCGGGTGCTGCTGTCGTGCAGTGCGGCTACCACTTCATCTTCATTCCATTCAACCTTCATCAGTTTTTTGGGTTGTTTCCTTAAAAAATCCGGCGCAAAGGTAATAATTAAAATGAAAAGTGCCTATCTTTGCGGCCGAATTTTAAAAAAATACTTTTTTCTTTACATTATGCATGCACTTCAGACCATTCTTCTGCTGCTGACAAGTAACATTTTCATGACTCTGGCCTGGTACGGTCACCTCCGGCTTCAGCAGGCTGGTATATCGACGTCGTGGCCCTTGATTGGGGTGATTGCTTTCTCGTGGGGTATCGCGTTTGTTGAATACTGCTTTGCCGTGCCTGCCAACCGCATTGGTTTCGAAGGCAATGGAGGTCCCTTCACTTTAGTACAGCTTAAAGTGATTCAAGAGGTGATCTCGCTGACGATATTCACGGCGATCGTTGGTTTCCTTTTTCAGGGGCAGTCTCTGCATTGGAACCATCTCGCGGCCTTCGTATGCCTGGTTCTTGCCGTATACTTCGTCTTTCAGTGAGCGTTTACGCTTGAGCTTGGTGCAGCATGGCTTCTAGTTGAGCCACGGCGCTGTCGATATCGGCTCTGAAGCAAGTGTGCTCTTTCAGGAAGTCTTTTCGTCCTTGAGCAAGCATGATCAGCAGTTGCTTGTCCATCGCGTCGGCGTATTCGGCTATGGCGTATTCTATGTCGTCTTTCTGCCAGTCGAGTGTGGAATGTAGGTACACGTTGCGCTTCTGGTGGAGGAAGCAGTAGGCTGTCTGTAGGCTGTGTATAGGGATCATGCGTCGTAGCCTTCTGGGCGGAATTGGCGCTGGCCGTTGTCGTAGACATAGCCGTTTTGTCGCAGGAAGTCAGTAATCTCCTCGGGCTCGCGGTCGAAAGCGTAGCATAGCTCTTCGAGGTTGTCGAACTCATCGTCGCGCAGCAGCATGTTGATGCTTGAGACGAGTATAGCGGGGTCTTTGGGCAGTGTGTCCATTGGCATTTCTGTCTAATATTTATAAAAATTGTACTTGGTTCGCAGTTCCTCCTGTTTCTCGGGTGTCAGCGATTTGAAATATCCTCTCCAGCTTGGGCAGAAATTGATTTGCCAACGCCAGAAGCGGCCGACTAGTGATTTGGGATTTTTATCATACTGAGCGCGAAGCTTGCAGTTTTCGCATGGGTATTTCATTGTCGTTATTGTAATTAGAAATTATATATTAGTCCATATTTTTCATGAAGCCGTAAGAGCGAGCCATCGGCCTTCATCTGCCGAATGACGGCGTTGACAATCTGCATAAGGTCGTTTTGCCCTTTCTGCATGAGCACGCCTATCTGTCCGTGTGTGAAGGGCTGACTGAGCAGTGGCGCTGCGAGTCGTGGGTCGGTCTGCACGTAGTATGGTGCTTCGGTAATCTCTGTTATCATTACGTCGGCCGAGTCAACGGCCACGAGCATCGGTATGTCCTCGTTTTTCGGGTGTACGATGATGGTGGCTTGCGTGAGGTTTTCGAGCGCGAACTTTTCATTCAGTCCGCCTGGATTCACCATCACGCGCACTTCCGGTTTGTCGATGTCGGCAAGTGAGCGGAAGCGGCTGGCATCAGCAGCTCGGCAGAGAATGGTTTTTCCGTTGGCCAGATAGCCGTCGCTCATGTCCATGGCAGCTTTTCGGGCGTCAGTTATGGTGATGCCTCCTATTGCAAGGTCGAAGAGTTGTGGTTCGGCAAGCACGTCGGCCGAGAGTGTCGGCCACGATGTTTTTACGAAACTTGGCTCCACGCCCAATGCGTCGGCTATGGCGCGGGCCATCTCTATGCCAAAGCCCCAGTAGGTGCCGTCGTCCTCGCAGAACGACAGTGGGCGGTAGTCGCCTGTAGTGCCTACGAGCAGTGTGCAGCGTCGTGATATCTCCGCCACCTTGCCGCTTATGGGCACGTCGATGCCAGACGAGATTATGTAGGCAGACTGTTGATTATTTTCCTGCCCGAAGTGAAGTGCCAGGCGCAGCGAGTCCTCGGGAAAGAGCCGTGTGCTGTCGAAATAGTAAAGACCGTCGCCGCTGTTTTGCCAACCACCTACGTAGCCGTCGTGGCTAAGGGCATGGCTTACCACGGCGTTGAGGCTCTGGCGCGAGTGTGAGCCTTGGGTGGCTGCATAGCTTACGGCAATGCCTTCGGCCGGCTCGGTCATGGAGCGCAGGTCTAGAGTGAAGCCTTCGGCGTGGCCTTGACTATAGGCCCAAACTTGGTCGGCCAGCGCCGCAATGCGTTCTTCGCTCGGAGTGGCGTCGTTGCGCGAACATGCCGTCAGAGCTGAAATGCAGCATAAGAGCCAGAGGGCAAAAGTGGTTCTTATTTTATGAATCATGTGGAGATGCATTATTATTTATGCTGCAAAAGTATTGAAAATATCTTTATTTCAGCACTTTTTCATTCAAAATCGTCTCTCGAGCCTGATTATTTTCTCATTTATAGGTCCTGTGTACGATTAGGGTTCATGTCGCATCGCATAATGTATCCGGTTGAATAGGCCGATACATTAGGGTGCATAGGCCGATACATTAGGGTGCATAGGCCGATACGATAGGGCGCATAGGCCGATACGATAGGGCGCATAGGCCGATACATTAGGGCGCATAAGCCGATACGATAGGGCGCATAATTCAACGGGCTCAGGCTGCTTTGTATTTCATTTATTCAAGTTTCGCAAGCTTCGCTTGCTTTGGAAGTTAAAGAAGTTAAAGAAGTTATGTGGCCTCTGGCCACGGAAGTTAAAGACGATACCTTAGCCGAGCAACCGTTTCCAGTTGAAAACAATACCCGAATCTATCGTCTTTAACTTCCTTAACTTCTTTAACTTCTTTAACTTCCATAATAAGCGAAACTTGAGTCATTTACCTCTACCCTTACCTCGCCTATCGGTGATGAGACTAAGCTTTGCAGTCGAATATTGATTATCAGTTAATTACAATGTAAGTGAACCCTGATTTTAAAAAACTTTTCAAATTTAAGTCTTTTCTTTCACTTTCCAGACCGCCCCGGCGCTCTAAAGATACCTGCTGTGGCTTTCATCAAACATGCAGGGATAAACAGAGAAATAAAGCGTGATAAAGTTTATAAATTTTGTAAACTTGGCCCTTATTTGGATATTTATTGCTATCTTTGCGCCCTCTTAGATAAATAATGTATGAACATAGACAAGAATAATCCATTTTCCTTCATAGCAGAATACGATGGCGACGAAAGTGCTATCTACGAGACGGAGTTCGACCATATGCTACCGGTAATGCCCCTGCGCGACATTACCCTGTTCCCAGGTGTCGTGCTGCCCATAGCCGTCGGTCGACTGGGCTCCATTCGCATCTGTAAGCATGCCTTCGAGGACGGTTCGCTGATTCTTTGTGCCACACAGCGCTCTCCCGAAGTCGACTCGCCTCAGAGCTCCGACCTCTATGACGTAGCAGTGGTTGCTCGCGTCATCCGTATCTTTGAGATGCCTGATGACACCACGACGGCTATCGTACAGGGCCTCTCGCCTGTGCATATACTCGAAGCACATGCTGCCGATGGCATCCTCACGGCGATCGTGGAACCTCTCAAGGAAAAGTTTGCCGAGATGAAGGACAAGACCTACAAGTTGCTCTGCGACACGTTGCACTCGCAGATGCGCGAGTATATCCAGCTTAGCGACGACCTCAGCGCTGACGTCTTGCCTGCCGTCAACAATGCAGCCACGATGCCCTTCTTTGTCAATTTCGTATGTGCAAACATGCCCCTCGACGTCAAGGTGAAGATTAAGCTCCTCAGCCAGATGAGCCCAATAGCCCGAGCCACTGATCTCCTTCGCGAGATATCGCGCGAGTTGCAGTTCGCGCATATTCGCCGCGACATTCGCAAGAAGACGCAAGTGGATATCGACAAGCAACAGCGCGACTATTTCCTGCAACGTCAACTCGAGAATATTCAGGAAGAGCTGGGGACCGCCGGACGCAACGACGGTGCAAAGCTACGTATGAAAGCGGCCGACCTGAAGTGGGACGACAGCGTGCGCGAGACCTTTGAGGCCGAGCTCGAGAAACTGGAACGGATGAATCCGCAGAGCCCCGACTATCAAGTGGAGTTGACCTATCTGGAGACGCTCATACAGATTCCCTGGAACGTACGCACCAAGCCTAACTACAACCTTCATAAGGCCGAGACCATACTCGAGAAGAACCACTATGGCATGCGCGACGTCAAGGAGCGAATCCTCGAGCACATAGCCGTGCGCTACTACAGCCTCGATAAGGCACGCCCAACAATCCTCTGCCTCTACGGCCCTCCGGGCGTAGGCAAGACTTCGCTCTGCCGCAGTATAGCCGATGCTATGAACCGCAAGTACGTCCGCGCCTCGCTTGGCGGACTCCATGACGAAGCCGAGATCAGGGGGCACCGCCGGACGTATATAGGGGCTATGCCGGGACGCATTGTCAAAAGCTTGATTAGGGCTGGGTCGTGCAATCCCGTCTTCGTGCTCGATGAGATCGATAAAATCACAGAGAACACCCACAACGGAGACCCTGCCAGCGCACTACTCGAAGTGCTCGACCCGGAACAGAACAAGGCGTTCCACGACAATTTCCTTGAGGTCGACGTCGATCTTTCCGACGTCATGTTCATAGCCACGGCAAACAACATCTCAACCATCCCCAAACCTTTGCTCGACCGCATGGAGCTTATCGAGGTCAGCGGTTATATAACCGAGGAGAAGGTGCAGATAGCAAAGCGCCACCTCATTCCACGCGTGAAAGAAGGGTGCGGCCTGAGTGCAGACAAGAGCATCAAGATGGGTAAAGCCACGCTGGAATTTCTCATCGAGAACTACACTCGCGAAAGCGGAGTGCGCGGGCTGGAGAAGGAACTTGACCGATTCTTCCGCAAGTCTGTGCTCAACTACGAGCGCTTCCACGAGTTCCCTGCGCTGAACGTAGAGCCCGCTGACATCGAAAAGATTTTGGGTAAGCCCAAATATCAACGTGACACCTACCAAGGCAACGGTTTCGCAGGAGTCGTCACAGGCCTGGCATGGACCAGCGTCGGCGGCGAGATCCTATTCATAGAGACGAGCCTGAGCCGAGGCAAAGGGCAGAAGCTCACGCTCACGGGAAACCTCGGCGACGTTATGAAAGAGAGCGCCATGCTGGCATTGGAATTCATCAAGGCACATGCCACGGACATTGGAGTGGAACAGCGAATTTTCAGTCACTACGACATTCACATTCACGTGCCTGAAGGAGCAGTGCCTAAGGATGGCCCCAGTGCTGGTATTACGATGGCCACCTCGCTGGCCTCGGCACTGACGCAGCGCAAGGTGCGCAAAGGCATCGCCATGACTGGCGAGATAACGTTGCGCGGTAAAGTGCTGCCCGTTGGCGGCATAAAAGAAAAGATCCTCGCTGCCAAGCGAGCTGGAATATCAGACATCATACTATGCGAGGACAACCGTAAGGACATCGAGGCTATCGATGGCATATACATAAAGGGGTTAACGTTCCACTATGTCAATAATGTGCTTGAAGTGCTCGACTACGCCCTGTTACGCGAACGTGTTGCTCATCCGATAAAATTCGTCTTCGACGAGGAAAAAAACAGCTGAAATGACATTCACACTACAGCATACCGACCCTCAAAGCTCAGCACGGGCGGGCCTCATACACACTGACCACGGCGACATACAGACGCCGATATTCATGCCCGTTGGTACGGCGGCCTCGGTCAAAGGAGTGCAGCTGCGAGAGCTCACCGATGACGTCAAGGCGCAGATTATCCTTGGCAATACCTATCACCTCTACTTGCGCCCCGGCACATCCGTGCTGGAGCAGGCTGGCGGTTTGCATAAGTTCAACGGCTTCGACCGCCCTATGCTCACCGATTCTGGCGGCTTCCAAGTGTTCTCGCTCACAGGCATACGCAAGCTTCGCGAGGAAGGATGCGAGTTCCGAAGTCACATCGACGGCTCTAAGCATTTCTTCACGCCCGAGCGAGTCATGGACATAGAGCGATCGATAGGTGCCGACATTATGATGGCATTCGACGAGTGTCCACCTGGAACTGCACCTTACGACTACGCAAAGAAGAGTCTTAAACTTACCCACAATTGGCTCGACCGCTGCATAAAACGCTTCCGTGAGACAGAGCCGCGCTACGGATATCATCAAGCACTCTTCCCCATAGTCCAGGGCGTTACCTATCGCGACCTTCGCACCGAAAGCGCTGAGTTCGTAGCTTCGAAAGAGGCTGAAGGCAATGCCATTGGCGGGCTTGCTGTGGGCGAACCGGCAGAGGTTATGTACGAGATGATAGAACTCGTAAATGGAATACTGCCTAAGGATCGTCCGCGCTATCTTATGGGAGTAGGCACGCCTGTCAACATTCTCGAGGCCATAAGCTTAGGAGTAGATATGTTCGACTGCGTAATGCCCACACGCAACGGGCGCAATGCCATGCTCTTCACCAGCAATGGAACAATGAACATGCGCAATGCCAAATGGGCCACAGACTTCACGCCCGTAGACCCAGAGGGTACGAGCTACGTCGACCATGCCTACACTCGGGCATACCTGCATCATCTCTATAAATCACAGGAATTGCTGGCACTCGAGATAGGCTCTATCCATAATCTCGCTTTCTACCTCCGCCTCGTAGGTGAAGCACGGCGCCACATCATCGAGGGCGACTTCCGTCAGTGGAAGGACAGCATGATACCCAGACTCTCACAACGGCTCTGAGAAAGGCACACTATAGATAAACGATATGAAGCAACTGCTCAGAAACATACGCTTTGCACTTTTCACCAGACTTGACAGATATATCATCGTCAAGTTTCTCGGCACGTACTTCTTTTCCATCATCCTCATCATTTCCATTGCCGTAGTTTTCGACTTTGCTGAGCATTCGGGCCGACTGACAATGAACCATGCGCCGACGATGGCTCTACTGAAGTACTATGTCAACTTCGTGCCTTTCTACTCAAACCTCTTCTCGGCCTTGTTCGTCTTCATCGCTGTGATTTTCTTCACAAGCAAACTTGCTGAGAACTCAGAGATAATAGCAATGATGAGTACGGGTATGAGTATCAGAAGGCTCTGGCGACCATATATGGTGGCATCCACCTTTATTGCCGTCCTGAGTTTTGTGCTCGGCACAGAGGTTATCCCACGCGGCTCGGTCAAGAGAGTGGAATTTGAGATGAAGTATAAAAGCAAGAAACGTGTCGAGGTTAGCGAGCACATACAGTTGCAAGTGGACACAGGCGTCATTGCTTACATCGACTTCTTCGACCTCCGCAATAAAAGCGGCTACCGTTTCTCGCTCGACAAGTTCGAAAACAAAAGTCTGGTAAGCCACCTCACTGCACAGCGCATACAGTATGACTCGCTGGCTGACGAACGTTTCCACTGGAAGCTGTTCGATGTGAAAATCAGAACTCTCAACGGTCTGCGTGAGCGAATAACGACGCACCACTTCCTCGACTCTGTTATCATCATGGAGCCAAAGGATTTCTTTGTGGTTAAGAATCAGCAGCAGACGCTGACCAACAGTGAATTGCTTGATTACATCGACCGACAACGTCTGCGTGGAGCTGGAAATGTCACCGTATTTGAAGTCGAATACCACAAACGATATGCCGACCCATTCGCGGCCTTCATTCTCTCGACAATAGGACTATGCCTATCCTTCCGCAAGCGAAAGGGAGGAATGGGAGCGGCGCTCGGACTCGGTCTCGCCCTCTCAGCTACGTATATATTATTGCAGACCATAAGTTCCACCTTTGCTATCAACAGCAACTGGCCACCCATGCTCGCGGCATGGTTGCCCAACATTATCTTTACGCTCGTGGCCATAATCCTATTCCGCCGCGCACAAAAGAATTAAAGATTACCGCGCCCGCGGTTTCTCTCGCGGGTCTCATCAAGATTACCGTGCCCGCGGTTTTTCCCGCGGGTCTTATCAAGATTACCGTGCCCGCGGTTTTTCCCGCGGGTCCCAATAAATACTAAATTATGCAATTCGAAGAACTAGACCTCAATTACGACATACTCGATGCGCTCGACGACATGCGCTTCACAGACTGCACGCCCATTCAGGAGCAAGCAATTCCACCACTCCTCGAAGGCCGCGACCTAATTGGCGTGGCACAAACAGGTACCGGTAAGACAGCTGCATACCTGCTGCCTGTGCTCTCCCGGCTGCGCGATGCCGACTACCCTCGCGATGCCATCAACTGCGTCATCATGGCTCCCACACGAGAACTGGCGCAACAGATTGACCAGGCGATGCAGGGATTCTCATACTACCTTGATGGTGTATCGAGCGTGAGCGTCTACGGAGGCAACGACGGCATACGCTACGAACAGGAAAAGCGAGCCTTAGCTCTCGGAGCAGACGTCGTCATAGCAACACCTGGCCGACTCATCAGTCACCTCTCGCTCGGCAACGTGGACTTCTCACGCGTAAGTTTCTTCATACTCGACGAGGCTGACCGCATGCTCGACATGGGCTTCTACGACGACATCATACAAATTGTAAAGCACCTGCCTGCACAGCGCCAGACAATTATGTTCTCAGCCACGATGCCAGATGATATCGTCAAGCTGGCTAAGACTATCCTCAACGACCCGGTAGAAGTGAAGATCGCACTCAATAAGCCGGCTGAGGGAATCGTACAAAGTGCATATATCTGCTATGAGCCACAGAAGCTCAAGATCATTGAGCATCTTTTCCGCCAGCGCAAGCCAGAGCGCGTAATCATTTTCGTCGGAAAGAAAATACATACCAAGGACGTGGCTATAACGCTCAAACGGAAAGGCTATAATGCCGAAGCCATGCACTCCGACCTTATGCAGCAGCAGCGCGATGAGGTCATGTACAAATTCAAGAGCGGACAAATCGATATCCTTGTAGCTACAGACATTGTGGCACGAGGCATCGACATCGACGACATTCAACTCGTAATTAACTACGACGTGCCTCATGATGAAGAAGATTATGTCCACCGCATCGGACGCACAGCTCGGGCCGGAAAGGACGGACGGGCCATCACCCTCGTTTCAGAAAACGACCAGCCTCTTTTCCGTCAGATAGAACGCTTCCTCGAGAAAGAAGTTCCCAAAGAGCCCGTGCCAGAAGAGCTAGGCGAAGCTCCGGCTTATACCGGTCGTGCCCAGAAATCAGGAGGTCGCAACCGTGGACGAGGACGAGATAGGAATCGAGGCCGAGGGCGTGGAAAAGGTAATAAGACCGAAAACAAAAATGCCAGTCAGCCTGCGGCCGAGGTCGAAAGCAAAGAGGCGGCATCGCAGAAAGGCGAAGGCGCCAAAAAACGCAGACGTCCACGCGGAGGGCGCAACCGTAAGAAAGGCAATAACGACAAAAACGAACAGCAAAATATTCCACAACAATGAAACGTACAATCTTCATCCTTGTTGCACTCATGGCCATGAAAGCCATGGCATGCACTAATCTTATCGTTGGTAAAGCCGCATCGGCCGACGGATCGGTCATGATTACCTATTCGGCCGACGACTATGGCTCATACGGCTATCTCCACTTTTATCCCGCCGGGCACCATGCCAAAGGCACGATGCGTCCTCTCTACGACTACGAGACGAACAACTATCTCGGTGAGATTCCTGAAGCGGAATATACATATAATGTAATAGGACAAATCAACGAGCACCAGCTCGCAATCATGGAGACTACATTCGGAGGTCGCAGCGAGCTGGCCGATTCCACAGGGTTGCTCGACTATGGGTCGCTGATGTACGTCACCCTCCAGCGGGCGAAGACGGCTCGCGAAGCCATCGACGTATGGACAAAACTCGTAGAGACCTATGGCTACCGTTCCGAGGGCGAGAGCATCACTTTGGCCGACCCCAACGAGGTGTGGGTGCTCGAGATGATAGGCAAGGGACCTGGGCGCAAAGGCGCTGTGTGGGTGGCACGTCGTTTGCCCGACGACTGCATCACAGGTCATGCCAATCAGTCGCGCATAACAACATTCCCTCTCAAGGACAAAAAGAACTGCCTCTACTCTAAGGACGTCATCTCCTTTGCACGTGAGAAAGGCTACTTCAGCGGCAAGGATAAGGATTTCTCTTTCCGCGACGCTTACGCACCCAATGATTTCGGCGCACGACGCATCTGCGATGCTCGCGTCTGGAGCTTCTTCAACCGCTGCGCCAGCGGTATGGAAAAATACATTCCCTACATACAGGGCATTGAAGAAGGTACAGAGGAGATGCCTTGGTGCATACGTCCTGACAAACCCGTAACGCTCAACCAAGTCAAGCAAGCCATGCGCGACCACTTCGAGGGAACGCCTCTCGATATGACTTCCGACATAGGCGCAGGACCATGGGATGCTCCATACCGCCCCACCCCACTCTACTTCGAGGTCGATGGCAAGCGCTATTTCAACGAACGTCCCATCTCCACGCAGCAGACAGCCGTGACTTATCTCGCTCAGTTGCGCTCATGGCTCCCCAATCACATTGGTGGTGTGCTCTGGGTAGGTTTCGACGATGCCAACATGGTGGCTTACGCCCCCGTCTATTGCTGCACGACCATTTGCCCCGAGCCTTATGCAGAGAAGACGGCAGACCCATTCACTTTCTCCACAAAGAGCGCCTATTGGATGGCTAATGCTCTCTCGAACTTCGTTTATCCACGCTACAGTCAACTCTTCCCCGAACTGCAGACCGTGCGCGACCAGCTCGACCATGAGTTTGAATCCCTGCAAGCGAAGATAGACAATGAAGCTAAAGCTATGGCAGAGCCTGAGGCTGTTCGTCATCTCACCGGCTATTCGTCAAGAGCGGCTGGTCTTATGATGGATCGCTGGCGCCAACTCTTTGAGCGTCTCATTGTCAAGTACAACGATATGGCTATTAAGCCGGAAGAAAACGGACAGTACAAAAAGACAGCCGGAGGCGACCACGTGCCCCTCATCCGCACAGGCTATCCCGAGCGCTACCGCAAAGCCATCGTCGATGCCACCGGCAACCGCTATCTCGCTCCTTCGAAATAATGGAACAATCATTCTCATATCCGAAAACGCTCTGCAAGGAACAGTTTTACGAAGCGTTCCTTGCTGACTATAGTCTCTACATTGAAGGCGAGACAGATATCATAAGCACTATGGCCAATACAGCCGCAGCGCTGCGCGAGGCTTTTGGCTTCTTTTGGGTCGGTTTCTATTGCGTTCATGACAGCGAATGGCTCCACCTCGGACCATTCCAGGGCACAGCTGCCTGCACACGGATTCGTTTCGGCCGTGGCGTTTGTGGCTCCTGCTGGTCAGCCGATGAAAGCATCATAGTTCCTGATGTCGACCAGTTCCCTGGCCACATCGCTTGCAGCTCGGCTTCGCGTTCTGAAATAGTAATTCCCGTTCATGATAAAGCGCGCAATGTGATAGCCGTGCTCGATATCGATAGTGATACCCTTGCGGCGTTTGATGAGACAGACCGCAAAGGCCTCGAAGCCATTATCAGGGCTTTCGAAGCCACCGTCAGCTGACGAGGTTCATTGCGGTCAGAAGCGAAAACACGTCGGGACGCACAGCGCTGTACGTCACGACGTGTTCTCGTTTTTGACTAGTAAGATATTCGCGGGCATCCGCACTCAAAGCCCCTCGCACTCTAACAGCCAAGCATCGCGGCTGGCATCGCTGGGCATACGCCAGTCGCCGCGTGGCGAAAGGCTTACGCTGCCCACCTTGGGGCCGTCGGGCATGCACGAGCGCTTAAACTGTTGCGAGAAGAAACGCTTGTAGAAGTTGATTAGCCATTTCTTTATCACATCGTTGTCATACACCCCGGCAAAGGCACGTGTGGCAAGGAAATAAATCTTCGACGGACGGAAGCCCCAGCGCACGACATAATAGAGGAAGAAGTCATGCAGCTCGTATGGTCCAACCAGGTCTTCTGTCTTCTGCGTAATCTGTCCTTCGGCATCGGCAGGGATGAGCTCAGGGCTAATGGGCGTGTCAACAATATCAAGCAGAATCTTTGAGGCTGCACCCTCATGGCGCTCTGCCACCCATCGCACGAGATGGCGCACCAGCGTCTTGGGCACACCGGCATTGACGGCATACATCGACATGTGGTCGCCGTTGTAAGTGCACCACCCGAGAGCCAACTCCGACAGGTCGCCTGTGCCAATGACCATTCCTCCAAGTTGATTAGCCAAGTCCATGAGAATCTGCGTACGTTCGCGAGCCTGTGAGTTCTCATAAGTGACGTCGTGCACACGCGGGTCATGGTCAATGTCGTCGAAGTGCTGCATGACGGCCTTGCTGATATTGATCTCCTGCATCGTGATACCGAGTGCATGCATGAGGTCGACAGCGTTGTTGTATGTGCGGTCGGTTGTTCCGAAGCCCGGCATTGTGACACCGACGATGCCGCGGCGGTCGAGCTTCAGCAAATCGAATGCCTTGACCGTCACAAGCAGGGCCAAGGTCGAATCAAGACCACCGGAGATACCAATTACTGCTGTCGAGGTCTTAGTGTGCATCAGACGCTTGGCCAGGCCCTCAGCCTGAATAGCAAACACTTCTTCGCAGCGGTCGTCGAGGTCCGGGCCTGTAGGCACAAAGGGATTAGCCCTGAACTGGCGGGTGATTTCGAACTGATGCTGGCCTATCAGTGCCGTATCGATGATAGCATAATTGCTCGACAGACTGCGCATCGTCTGTGATGCACAAGCCGTGAAGGTTGTGTTCTGTCGGCGCTCTGAGCGCAAACGTTCAATATCGATTTCGCTTTCAACAATCTGCGGTTCCAAAGAATGAGGCTTTGCCTGAGCCAGGATCTTGCCGTCCTCTACAATATAAGCCTTGCTGCTGAACACAACATCTTGCGTGCTCTCGCCAAAGCCTGCAGAACTATAGATGTAGCCGCTGATAGTGCTTGCCGTCTGCTGCCGGAGTAGTTGCTTCAAGTATTCCTGTTTGCCTACCACATCGTTGTCGGCGCTCATGTTGAAGACTATCTCTGCGCCAGACATTGTCTGGAATGTAGAAGGCTGCAGCGGCGACCACAGATCCTCACATAGTTCTACACCGAAAGTGCACGTCGGTGTGCGGAACAGCTGCTTCGATGAGAGTTTTACCAGTTGTCCGCACATCCACACCTCGGCTTCGGGACGCAGTTGCAGGGCGCTGGCGAACCATCGTGCCTCGTAGAACTCATGATAGTTGGGCAGATAAGTCTTGGGGATAATGCCAAGAATCTTACCCTTTTGGATTACGGCAGCACAGTTGAACAGTGAGCCTTTGTAGGGCACAGGCAGTCCAACGATAGTAATGATATCCAGCGAGCGTGAGAAATTGAGCAGGTGAATGAGTGCCATCTCTGCCTCGTCGAGCAGCAGCTGTTGGGCAAAAAGGTCGCCGCAGCTATAGCCTGTGATGGAGAGCTCTGGCATACATATTACTTCTATGCCACGACCTTCGGCTTGAATGACAAGGTTTTCAATAGCCTGTACATTGAATTTAGGGTCAGCCACGCGCACTTCAGGCACGCCGGCTGCCATCTTTACAAATCCGTAGTTCATTTCCTTTTTGGCTTGGTTTTTCGGGCACAAAGGTAAAGGAAAATGTGAAAAGGTGAAAAATTTTTCTATTCTTTTTTACTTTTTCCCTTATTCTCTTTCTTCATTTGCGATTTTCAACTATCTTTGCCCAGCACAAGTGCAATTGAGAGTATAAAAAAAACACTATTCATTAAACTTAACCCAAAACCACTATGACAAAGAAATTCGTATGCACCGTTTGTGGTTATATCCACGAAGGTCCCGAGCCCCCCGAGCGTTGCCCGCAATGTAAAGTTCCCGGCAGCAAGTTCAAAGAACTGAAAGAAGACGGCGGTCTGGAATTTGTGACCGAGCACGTAGTAGGTGTCGCCAAAGGCTGCGACCAGGAGATCTGGGATTTCCTGAATGCTGATTTCCGTGGTGAATGCACTGAGGTAGGAATGTATTTGGCCATGGCCCGCCAAGCTGACCGCGAAGGCTATCCTGAGATTGCCGAGGCTTTCAAGCGCTACGCTTACGAAGAGGCCGACCACGCCAGCCGTTACGCCGAACTCATCGGCGAGTGTGTGTGGGACACCAAGACGAACCTCAAGAAGCGTATGGAGGCAGAGGCAGGTGCCAATGCCGGTAAGATGGCCATTGCCAAGAAAGCAAAGGCTCTTGACCTCGACGCTATCCACGACACCGTTCACGAGATGGCCAAGGACGAAGCTCGCCATGGCAAAGGCTTCGAAGGTCTCTACAAACGCTACTTCGGCTAATCATCAATGACAGAGGGCTACAACGTCAAGCCATACTCTCAGCCCGTCAAGCGCTACTGCCAGACGATGGACCTGCGCGATGAGCCGGAGCTCATCAAGGAATACCGCCGTCGCCACAGCGAGGGCGAGGCCTGGCAAGAGATTCTCGACGGCATACGTCAGGTGGGCATCCTCGAGATGGAGATTTACATCCTAGGCTCACGCCTCTTCATGATTGTGGAGACGCCGCTTGATTTCGACTGGGACACAGCAATGGCTCGATTGGCCACACTACCGCGCCAGCAGGAATGGGAGGATTATATGGCCTTGTTCCAGCAGTGCCGCGAAGGTGCTACCAGCGATGAGAAGTGGCAGATGATGGAACGTATGTTCCACCTCTACGAGTGATTCGTAAGGTGATAAACGCCGATGCTGAATTAAACTATTAAAGTAGAATCTAAACAAAGCGCGGATGCCATCGAGCATCCGCGCTTTTCTTTTATATCTTCGCTGCAGGTCTTTGTTTATGACAGCTGCGAGGGTTCGTACGATATTAGAGGAACCACTTGACGTAGCAGAAGTCCTGACGATGCGGCAGCAGGTCGTTCTTCGGGAAGATGCGGTAAGCAATCTTGAAGCTGCCGGCATTGTTGATGGTGTGAGTGACGTGGAAGGTGTAGAGATTGCCTTCGCGCTTCACAACCTCGAGAGGTTCTACGCTGTAGATGTGGTCGTCGCCCTTCTTGTCGGTCGTCAGGGTCACGAGCTCTATGCCGATGGCATTGTCGAGACCTGCCTCGTCGACTACGATGTTGATGTCGTACTTCGTGCCAGCTTCGATATGGCCGGAGATAAGGGCATCGCCCTTCTCTGCGCTGACAACGCGAATGCTGTCCCAACGCTCAGCAACGGCTTCCTTCCACAGGGCAATCTCCTTGGCAAGTGCGTTGTTGTTGGCCTGAAGCTTCTTCGAACGTGCGGCCATCGGAGTGTAGAACTTCGTGTAGTAGTCGTCGAGCTGACGCTTCATCGTGTAGTGAGGAGCGATGCGAGCGATTGAGTTCTTGATGACCTGAATCCACGAGGGGCTGTAGCCTTTGGCGTTACGTGCGTAGTAGGTGGGCATGATCTCGTTCTCGAGCAGGCTGTAGATAGTAGCGGCATCGAGCTGATCCTGATAGGTCTGGTTCTCGTAGGTGCGCTTCTCGGTAAGAGCCCAGCCAGCACCCTCGCGATAGCCTTCGAGCCACCAACCGTCGAGCACCGACAGGTTGACAACACCATTCATAAGTGCCTTCTCGCCGCTGGTGCCGGAGGCTTCGAGCGGACGTGTCGGGGTGTTCATCCAGATATCTACGCCCGAGATGAGTCGGCGAGCCAGTTGCATATCGTAGTTCTCGAGGAAGATGATCTTACCGAGGAACTCGGGACGCTGCGAGATCTCATAGATACGCTTGATGAGGCCCTGACCGGCACCGTCTGCGGGGTGCGCCTTACCGGTGTAGAGGAACTGCACGGGATAGTTGGGGTTGTTGACAATCTTCTCCAGACGCTCGAGGTCGGTGAAGAGGAGGTGTGCGCGCTTGTAAGTAGCGAAGCGGCGACCGAAACCGATGAGCAGGGCGTTGGGGTTGATCTTGTCCATAAGGCTGACCACGCGTGAGGGGTCGCCCTGGTTCTTGAGCCACGAGTCGCGGAACTGCTCACGGATATAGTCTACCAGCTTAGTCTTGAGCTGCATGCGTGTCTTCCAGATCTCTGAATCGGGCACCTCGTAGATGGCGTGCCAGATGTTCTCGTTGCTCTGGTCGGCCAGATGCTCGGGTGCGAAGTGCTTGGCATAGAGCTTACGCCATTCGGTAGCGCACCATGTGGGGAAGTGTACGCCGTTGGTGACGTAGCCTACGTGGCTCTCCTCGGGGAAGTAGCCCTTCCAGATGTTCTGGAACATCTTCTTGCTGACCTCGCCGTGGAGCCAGCTTACGCCATTGACCTCCTGGCAGGTGTTGCATGCGAAGGTGCTCATGCAGAAGCGCTCGCCGTGGTCGTCGGGGTTCTGGCGGCCCATACCAATGAACTCGTCCCATGATATGCCGAGCATCTGAGGATAGCCGCTCATGTACTTGCCGAAGAGACCTTCGTCGAAATAGTCGTGACCAGCGGGCACGGGGGTGTGGACGGTGTAGAGCGACGAAGCGCGGACGAGCTCGAGGGCCTGGTTGAAGGTGAGACCTTCGCTGACGTAGTCAGCCAGACGCTGCACGTTGCAGAGGGCGGCGTGGCCTTCGTTGCAGTGGTAAACGTCCTTCTTGATGCCGAGTTTCTTAAGCAGCAGAACGCCACCGATACCGAGCAGGATTTCCTGCTTGAGGCGGTTCTCCCAGTCGCCGCCGTAGAGGGCGTGGGTGATAGAACGGTCGAACTCAGAGTTGAGGTCGTTGTCGGTGTCGAGGAGATAGAGCTTCACGCGGCCGACATTTACGCGCCAAACGTATGCGTGAACCTGATAGTTCATGTAAGGCACGTCGATGACCATGGGTTTGCCTTCGCTGTCGAGCTGCTGCTCAATGGGCAGGCTGCCGAAGTTCTGTGCTTCGTAGTTGGCAATCTGCTGGCCATCCATTGAAAGAGTCTGAGTGAAATAGCCGAAACGATAGAGGAAACCTACGGCTACCATATCGACGTTAGAGTCACTGGCCTCCTTGACGTAGTCGCCGGCAAGGATGCCAAGACCTCCGGAATATATCTTAAGCGATTGGTTCAGACCATACTCCATGCAGAGATAAGCCACGCTGGGGCGGTCAGTGCGGGGCTTGACGTCCATGTAAGCGCGGAATTCCTTATAGGTCTCGTTCATGCGCTTGATGATGTCCTTGTCCTTCGAAAGCTCCGACAGCTTCTCGTAGCTGATACGCTCGAGCATAAGCACGGGGTTCTGGCCGCATTCTTCGTAGAGCTGGGGATCGAGGTGCGAGAAGAGGCTTCGTGCACTGTGATTCCAAGCCCACCACATATTATGGGCCAATTCTTCTAACTTCAGAAGCTCCTCAGGGATGTTGCTCTTGACGACAACCGGCTTCCACTGAGCGTCGTTGGAGTTGCTTGCTTTGATTTTCATAAAATGAATGTTATAAAATAAATAATGTGTTAGCCTGTTAATGTGTTAACTTGTCAACTTGTCAACGTGTTAACTCGTTAATATGATAACCTGTCAACGTGTCTGCGCTTTGCGCAGCGCGAGGTCGTATGCTTGATAGTAGTAGTCGATGAAGTAGCGCCACTGTGCACGTTCGGCCAACTGGCGAGCGGCCTTGCGTGCGCGCTCAACTTCCTTGCTGCTGAGAGCTGCAAAGCCGATGATCTCGCGTGAGATATGGTCTGCCACCTCGTCGAAATTGTAGTCGGAACGTGTGACCACTTCCACGCCATCCTCGTCGAGGAAGCAGGGCAAGCCTTTCTGGCCAGCCTTGGCTTTCTCGTCGTTGGCCCACAAGCCGAAGCCCGCCAGTGTCGTGGTGACGCATGGCACGCGGAATGCCACGCTCTCGAGCGGAGTGTAGCCCCACGGTTCGTAGTAGGAGGGATAGACTGTGAGGTCGAGGCCAAGCAGGAGGTCGTAGTAGTGCATATTGAATATGCCGTCGGCACCGTCGAGGTAGCACGGCACAAACATTATTTTTACTCGTGCGCTCTCACGATTGGTGATGCCATGGCTGTAGAGCGACTGTGTGACCATGTCGCTTCCCGGTTCGTAGAGATTGTGGGTGATAAACGGCATAGGCAGTGGGCCGTGCGTAGTGCTGCGCTTCGCGGCTGTAGCGCCCAAGCGCTCTTTAAGGTCTTCGCGCGGGCCGGCTTGCCAGGCGGGCACTTCGATTAGCGCCAGCACCTGCCGCTTGAGGTCGCTGTTGTGGAGAGTGCGGCAGAGGGCTTCAATATACACGTCTATGCCCTTATTCTTCCACTCGTAGCGGCCGCTTGTTGCCACGATGAGTGTGTCGTCGGCAAATGTTGTCCCCATCAGTGCCGAAGCCACATCGAAGATACGCTGGCGTGCCTTGCGCCGACGATTGACGAAGCTGACGCCCTTAGGCACAAAGTCCATCTCGAAGCCATTGGGCAGCACGACGTCGGGGCGCTTGTCGAGCAGCTCCTCACACTCGCGTGCCGTGACGTCTGACACGGTCGTGAAGCAGTCAACGTGGTGAGCCGTCTGGCGTTCAATACTGTGCTTCGACTGAACGTTGAGTTCCTCGGCCATCTGATTGCCGTTGTAGGCAAAGAGATAGTCGTAGAGCGGCTTGCCGTTGCCAGCTATACTGCGGCCAATGGTGGTAGCATGTGTGGTGAAGATTGTGGCTATTGCAGGCACGTGTTTCTTGAGATATAATGCACCCAAGCCCGTCATCCACTCGTGTGCCTGATAGATGACGCGTTTCGTTTCGTCGAGGAAATAATTGTAGAAGCTCTCCACTACCCTTCCTGCGGCATACGAGAACATCGAGGCCTCGTCATAGTCGCCGTAGGCGTGCAGGCTGTCGACTTGATAATCAGTCCACAAAGCCCCATAGATATCATTCTTGACGGCAAAGAAAGGCTTGAAATCGACAAGCACTACGACTGGCTTACCCGGAACCTGCCAGCGCCCGATGCGCACATTGAGCGCCTCGGCTGCAGCAGCCTTTCGCCAATCAGCCCATAGTTGACGGTCTTCTTCGAAAAGAGGATTCTCTTTCTCTTGCCAAAAATCCGGACCGATGAAGACTACGCGGTCGGGAAAGGCTTCTTGCAACGTCTTGGCGCGAGTGGACAACACGGTGTAGATGCCACCGACTTTGTTGCAAACTTCCCAGCTCGCTTCGAATATATAATCAGGGGTTAATGAAGACTGAGTCATTATGTACTTAACTGCCTTAAACGGAGCTCTTTAGATTGGTTGACGAGGTTGACCCTCTCGTTTTCGGGCGCAAAAGTACAACTTTTCTCGCACGTGACCAACATTTTACGCCTTTTTATTTCACAATTTCAAGTTTTGCAAGTAATTAGTCCCTAAATCCCGCATTTTTTACATTTAAGGTTTTTGATATGTCAACCATGGGCTGTGAACCTATCATCTAAGGCTCATGGTCAGAAGGGTTAAGGGTTATGGCCAAAACGGTAAAGGGTTCTGCGGTAAAACAACTTGTTTTACTTTGAAACCACTGGGAGTTATGACTGATACGACTGGTCGTGCAGGCCTGTATGACCGGTCAGATTAAGCAACGCGACTGGTTGAATCCGCAAATGCGACCGGTTGAATCCGCAAATGCGACTGGTTGAATCCTCAAATGCAACCGGTTGAATCCGCCAACGCGACCGGTTGAATCCGCCCGTTCGACCGGTTGAATCCCCTGATCTGTCCCATCGTGGTAAGTGCTTTTTAGGGGCGTGTTTACTTTTACATGAAATTGCAATAAACCTTTCGAAACTTAAAAATCGTTTATAAATTTTGTCATTAGAAGATACTGTGCTAAATTTGCACCGAATATATGGCAAAAGTAAAAAGCAAATAAAATCATTCTACAATGAAAAAATTTTGGTCGGCACTCCTTTTGGCTTTGGCCACCTCGTCTGCCACAAGCGCCGGTGAGCCCTTCCGCGGAACCTTTGAAGGCGCTGATTATAAGATTAAGCTCGTAGTTGACCTCTACGAAGAGAGTATTAATGTGCCAGGAATGGGCATGTTCGGACCTATGAACGGTTACATCGCCGGCGGCGATCTTTACTGCACTTGGTACGTCTCGAGCATTCAAAAGGCCGATGAGAAAGACGCTGTCGTACACTTCTCCAACGAGCTGGGCTCTGAGACTCAGGAGGTAGAGCTCACGCTGAAGGACGACTCCCTGCTGACGCTCCGCCAGAAAGGCAGTTCTCCCTTCAAGAAAGTTGTTGGCAAGAAGCTGCAGAAACTGCCTTCAGAACTGGTTTTCAAACGTGTGAAATAGATTAAATAAACAATTTAATAAAACAAAGCAAAAATGAAAAGAATCAGCCTCTTACTCCTTTGCGCAGTTGCTGCAGCTATAAGCTTCACAGCATGCAACCGCCACGACTACGAGAGCGTCAAGGGCGACCCAATGAAGACGCGCATCTACTCGCTCAAGAACGGACTGAAAGTCTACCTCAGCGTAAATAAGGACGAGCCGCGCATCCAGGCTAACATCGCTGTGAAGACAGGTTCGCGCAACGATCCAGCCGAGACTACAGGTCTGGCCCACTACCTCGAGCACCTTATGTTCAAGGGCACCAAGCAGTTCGGCACCACCGACTCCGTGGCCGAGGCTCCGTTGCTCGACGAGATTGAGCAGCGTTTCGAGGCCTACCGCCAGCTGACCGACCCTGCCGCTCGCCGACAAGCCTACCACGAGATCGACAGCGTGTCGCAGCTCGCAGCTAAGTACAATATCCCCAATGAGTACGACAAGCTGATGGCCCTTATCGGATCCGACGGAACCAACGCCTACACATCGTTCGATCAGACGGTTTATGTGGAGAATATTCCGTCGAACGAGATTGAGAACTGGGCCCGCATCCAGGCCGACCGCTTCCAGAACATGGTCATCCGCGGCTTCCACACTGAACTCGAGGCTGTCTATGAGGAATACAATCTGCACCTCTCCGACGATGGCGACAAGATGATCAACGCCCTCCTCTACAAGCTTTTCCCCACGCATCCTTACGGCACACAGACGACCATAGGCACGCAGGAACACTTGAAGAATCCGTCGATTACCAACATCAAGAACTACTTCAACAACTACTATTGCCCGAACAACTGCGCCATCTTCATGGCCGGCGACTTCGACCCCGACAAGACAATCGAAATCCTCGAGAAATACTTCGGCGAATGGCAGCCCAACCCCGACTGCAAACGACCTGAGTACGAACCGGTGGCAGCCCTCACAGCTCCAGTCGACACTACAGTCGTAGGCCTCGAAGCCGAGTCTCTATACCTCGGATGGGCATTCCCCGGTGCTAAGGATGCTGCCTGCGACACACTTTCGCTCATCAGCGAAGTCATGAGCAACGGCCGCGCAGGTCTCATCGACCTCGACATCAACCAGCAGCAGACCATGCTCGGAGCCGGAGCCGGCGACTACCAGCTCAACGACTACAGCCTCTTCTTCATGGCCGGCAATCCGCGTGAGGGACAGACGCTCGAGGAGGCTCGCGACCTTCTCGTAGAAGAACTCCGCAAGCTCAAGACAGGCGATTTCCCCGACGATATCCTGCCTGCCATCATCAATAATATGAAGCTCCGTCAGCAGCGACAGATGGAGAACAACCGCGCCCGCACAAGCATGTTCGAGGACGCCTTTATCAACGGTAAGGAATGGAAGGACGAAGTAGAACGCATCGACCGCATAGCACGTCTGACCAAGGACGACATCGTAGCCTTCGCACAGCGCCACCTCACCGACAACTTCGTCACCGTCTTCAAGCGTCAGGGCGAAGACCCGAACATCAAGAAAATCGAGAAACCCGAGATCACAGCCATTCCAGCCAACCGCGACGAGATGAGCGACTTCGTCAAAGCCATACAAGACACTGAGGTAGAGCCTATTCAGCCACGCTTCGTCGACTTCAAGAAAGACCTCACCGTAGGCGAGACATCGCAAGGCCTCGAGCTCGCCTACAAGCAGAACACCGAGAACGACATCTTCTCGCTCACATTCCGCCTCCCCTTCGGCACAGCTGCCGACAAGCGCATCGACGCCGCCACCGACTACCTCGAGCTCCTCGGCACCGACACGCTCACCGCACAGCAGATACAGCAACGCTTCTACGCCCTGGCATGCACCTTCGGCGTCTACGCCGGACCCTACCAGACGAGCATTGTGCTTAGCGGACTCGGCGAGAGCCTGCCCGAAGCGCTGAAGCTGATGGAGAACGTGCTCTCCAACGTCAAGGCCGACAGCACAGCCTTTGCAGCATACGTAGCTAACTTCAACAAGAGCAAGGCCGATGCCAAACTCGAGCAGCGACAGTGCTTCAACGCACTCTACGCCTACGGCGTCTATGGACCGCGCAACAGCACCCGCGACCAGCTGACACCCGCCGAGCTCGCTGCAATAAACCCGCAAGAGCTTGTTGACATACTCCACAACCTCGGCAACTATAAGCCCACAGTGCTCTACTACGGTCCCGCATCTCAGGCCGAGCTCGACCGTCTGCTCGCTGCCGAGCATGCTGTGCCCGCCGAGTGGATGGCTGCTCCGGCATTCGAGGAATATCGCGAACAGAAAACGCCCGAGACGGAAATACTCATAGCACCCTACGATGCCAAGAATATCTATATGCGCGCCATCGCCAACGAGGAGACGCCTTGGAACATCGAGCGTACGCCCGTCGCTGCACTCTACAACGAATACTTCGGCTCGGGCATGAACGGCATAGTCTTCCAGGAACTGCGCGAGAGCCGTGGCCTGGCCTACAACGCGGCAGCCTACTACTACAACGTGCCGCAGCGCAAGGGCCACCCAGAGTACAGCTTCACGCACATCATCTCGCAGAACGACAAGATGATGGACTGCATACGCACCTTCACCCAGATAGTAGACTCGCTGCCACAAAGCCAAAAAGCATTCGACATCGCCAAGCAGAGCCTGACGAAGCAGCTGGCTTGTGAGCGCACCACACGCGATGCAATTCTCAACGCATGGCTGACGGCACGCGACCAGGGTATCGACTACAGCGTGAGTGAGCGCATCTACAACGAACTGCCAAACATCACCCTCGACGACATCGTACGCTTCGCCGACAACTTCATGGCACGCAAGCCCCGCCGCTACGTCATCCTCGGCAACGAGAAAGAGCTCGACATGGCCGCTCTCCAGCAGGTAGGTCCCGTGAAGCGTGTCAGCCTCGAAGAGGTGTTTGGGTATTAATGATATGTCTACTAAAGAACTGTCATTTATGAAGAAAGTTCTGTTAACCTTAGCATTAGCCGCCACTACTGTCGCGGCTAATGCTTTTACTCCTCTATGGCTCCGTGGCTCAGCCATCTCGCCCGACGGCCAAACAATCGTTTTTGCCTACAAGGGCGACCTCTTTGCAGTACCGGCTCAAGGCGGCCAGGCCCGGCAACTTACGAGCAATGCCGCGTGGGACGGCACGCCCGTGTGGAGCCCTTCAGGCCGAAAGATAGCCTTTGCCAGCGAGCGCGAAGGTAGTCTTGACATCTATGAGATGAATGCAGCGGGCGGCGAAATCACACGCCTGACCACACACTCAGGTGCCGAGCACCCACTGGCCTACCTCACCGAGGACGAGGTGCTCTTCAACTTCGCCACACTGCCCACCGTCGTCGACCGTCAGTTCCCCTCTGGCACATATACACATTTATATAAAGTTCGCACGCGCGCGGGAAGTAGGCCCGAGCGCGTCAACGACCTCACAGCCGGCAACGTCACCGTAGGTCCCGGCGGCACGCTCATCTATGATGCCATCAAGGGCTATGAGGATGCGATGCGCAAGCACCATACAAGTTCCATCGCACGCGACCTCTGGCAGGTGACGCTTGCAGGAAATTCATTCAAACAGCTCACAACCACCAAGAGTGAGGACCGCTGCCCCGTCTACGTAAAGCAGACAAATACCTTCTACTGGCTTTCGGAGGCCAGCGGCACGTTCAACGTGTGGGCGCAGGAGATGCGCGATGGCGCCAAGGCACGCCAGTTGACATCGTTCACGGAGATGCCCGTTCGCTATCTCAGCGCTGCCGATGACGGCACGCTCTGCTTCTCATGGGACGGCGAGCTCTACACCATGCGTGCAGGCTCACAGCCAAAGAAGGTAAAGATAGATATCGTGGCCGACAGCAACGAGAAGGATGCACTCCACTTCGTCTTCAGCGGCGGTGCCACGCAAGTTTGCCATTCGCCCAAGGGCAAGGAGATTGCCTTTGTACTTGGTGGCGACGTCTATGTCACCAGTCTCGACTATAAGACGACAAAACAGATCACCGACTCACCTTCGCGCGAACGCCACGTCACCTTCTCGGAGGACGGCCGCAGCCTCGTCTTCGACAGTGAGCGCGACGGACGATGGGCTCTCTACCGCGTCAGCATAAAGTCGAAGGATGAGAAGCTCTTCACCTACGCTACCGAGCTCACCGACGAAGAGCGCTTGACACCAGAGGACCAGACCTGCTTCGAACCAGAGTATTCGCCCGAAGGTAAGAAAATAGCTTTCCTGCGCGACCGCCACGAGCTCTGCGTCCTCGATGCCAAGACGAAGCACATTACCACCGTCATGCCCGCCAAGAACCAATACTCCTATAGCGATGGCGACCAGACGTTCTCATGGGCGCCCAACTCCAAGTACTTGCTCTCAGAGTATATCGGCTCCGGCGGCTGGAACCTCGACGACGTCGTGCTCGTGCCGGCCGATGGCAGTGGCAAGCTCGTAAACCTGACCAATTCGGGCTACAGCGACGGCAACCCGCGTTGGGTGCTCGGCGGCAAGGCCTTCATCTTCCAGAGCGACCGTGCAGGCATGCGCAGCCATGGTTCGTGGGGCGCTGAGCGCGATCTCTATATCACCTTCCTCACCGACGAGGCATACGAGCGTTTCAATATGAACAAGGAGGAACGCGAACGCTTTGACGAAGCCGAGAAAGAACGTAAGGACAACGAGAAGAAAGCCAAAGAAGAGGCCGACAAAAAGGCTAAGGAGAAGAAGGAGCAGGCCGACAAGAAACGGGCCAAGATGACTGAAGCACAGAAGCGCAAGGCCGACGAGAAGGAGAAAGAGCTCCGTGAGAAGAAGGAAAAGGAGCAAAAGGAAGCCGACAGCATTAAAGCCCTTAACCCGGAGTTCAACCTGCGCGACCTGGAGTTGCGCACCGTGCGCCTGACCTTCAACAGCGGCTCCATCGGCGATGCTGTTGTCAACAAAGAGGGGACCAAGCTCTACTACGTAGCCTCTAACTACCCAAACGGCAATGCCCTCTGGGAGCGCGACCTCGATAAAGGCTCCACTACAATCAAGGCACAGGGCGTGGCTTTCACCAGCTTCGACATCGCTGATGAGGGCAAGACGGCCTATTACGCCCAGGGCGGACGCATCAAGAAGCTGGACATCGCCGGCGGCAAGATCACCGATGTAGATTTCGAATGCTTCCACAACGATTATCCCTCGGGTTGGCGTAAGCAGACCTTCGAGCACATCTGGCATCAGACCCATGAGAAGTTGTATGATCCCGGAATGAACGGTGCCGACTGGACTATGCTCCACTCGCGCTACGCACGCTTCCTGCCACACATCGGCTACACACGTGACTTTGCCGAGATGTGCTCAGAGTTACTCGGAGAGCTCAACGTCTCGCATACAGGCTGCCGTTACCGTCCCAATAGTGGCACAGGCAACACGCTGACGACAGCATCGCTCGGAGCCTTCCTCGACGACAACTATACGGGCGACGGCCTCCGCATCCTCGAACTTCTGCCCGGCTCACCGATCACCCGACAGAAGGGTGTCGGTCCCGGCTCCGTCATCACACATATTGACGGGCAGAAGATAAGTGCTGGCGAGGACTACTTCCCACTGCTCGGAGGCAAAGCCAACCGCTATACACGTCTGACCATCAAAAACGCCAAGGGCGAGACGAAAGACTATACGGTCCGCCTCGAGAGCAGCGATGCCGATGCACTCTATCGCCGATGGGTGAAACGCAACGAACAGCTCGTCGACAGCTTGTCGCGTGGGCGTCTGGCATACGTTCACATCAAGGCCATGAATACAGCCAGCTTCCACGAGCTCTATCACAAACTGCTCTCAGAGAAAAACCGCACGCGAGATGCCGTCATCGTTGACGTGCGCCACAATGGCGGAGGATGGTTGCACAATGATGTCTGCGAATTGCTCTCTGGCACCGCCGCTGCGCAGTACACTCCGCGCGGACAGTACATCGGCGACGACCCGTACAACCGCTGGACAAAGCCGTCGTGTATGCTCATCTGCGAGGATGACTACTCCAACGCTCACGGCACGCCATGGCTCTACAAGGAACTTGGCATAGGTGAGCTCATCGGAGCACCGGTGCCAGGAACCATGACCGCCGTGTGGTGGGAAACCATCGACGACATAGTCTTCGGCATCCCCGAAGTAGGAATGCGCGACCGTCAAGGGCGCTACCTCGAGAACCAACAGCTCGAGCCCGACCACCTCATCATCAGCCAACCTGGCGACCTCCTCTACGGTCGCGATGTGCAACTTGAACAGGCCGTCGGCTTGATGTTGAAGAAGAAATAACGCTATAGGAAGAAGGAAAGTGCGAAAAAAAACACTTTCCTTCTTTCGTTTCAGCAAAAAGCATTATCTTTGCAGCGCAAAGCATAAGAGCGATGAAACTCATACTACTATCAACATCCGATTTCTTCGTCGAAGAAGACACTATCATTAACGCCCTCTTCGAGGAAGGACTCGATTTGTTACACTTGCGCAAACCAAACTCCGAGCCCGTCTATTCCGAAAGATTACTGACGCTGCTGCCCGAAGAATGGCATTCGCGCATAGTAGTCCACGAGCATTTCTATCTCAAGGACGAATTCAATCTGCGGGGCATTCATCTGAGCGAACGCGAGCCCGAGCCGCCCGTCGGCTATACTGGGCAGCTAAGTCGCTCATGCCACAGCCTCGAAGCGTTGGCGACACAGCGCGAAGGCATGGACTACGTATTCCTATCCCCCGTTTTCGACAGCATAACATACCCCGACCGACACGCTGCTTACACCGAGCAGCAACTGCATGATGCCGCACGCGCTGGTATTATCGATCGCAAAGTCATGGCCGCAGGAGGCATCAACAGCGAGACGCTTCCGCTGCTGGCCGATTACGGTTTCGGAGGAGCGGTCGTCCTTGGCGACCTTTGGACGCGTTTCAACATTCACTCAGGTCTCGACTACAAAGAGGTGATAGCACACTTCCGCAAGCTGCGCAAAGCGGCGGGATAATGCGAGCCAACAAGCTCAGCACTAGACATTAATTTTCAAACATTAAACAAAACTACGGGCAAAGCCCGTGATAAAATGAACAACTTCATCGTCTTCTCCGGCACTGCCACCCGCTACCTGACAGAGAAAATTTGTCAGAGTCTGGGTGTACCCATGGGCAACTGCACCGTCACACATTTCGCCGACGGCGAGTTCTCAGTCTGCTACAACGAGACCGTTCGCGGCCGAGATGTATTCCTCGTACAGAGCACCTTCCCTAACAGCGACAACCTCATGGAGCTCCTCCTGATGATTGATGCTGCCAAACGAGCATCGGCGAGAACCATAAACGCCGTCATACCCTATTTCGGTTGGGCACGTCAGGACCGCAAGGACCAGCCACGCGTGGCTATCGGAGCCAAACTCGTGGCCGACATGCTCAGTGTGGCAGGCATTAGCCGTCTCATCACAATGGACCTCCATGCCGACCAGGAGCAAGGATTCTTTGATGTTCCCGTCGATCACCTTTACGCTTCTAGTGTGATGCTCCCCTACATCGAGAGTCTGAAACTTGAGAACCTTGTCATCGCCACGCCTGACGTCGGCGGTTCCAAGCGCGCCTCGGCTTATTCCAAGTATTTCCAATGCCCTCTTGTGCTCTGCAACAAAGTGCGCCGCAAGCCCAACGAAGTGGCATCAATGCAGATAATCGGCGACGTCACAGATGCCGACGTAGTGCTCGTTGACGATATGGTTGACACAGCAGGCACTATCACCAAGGCCGCCGACCTCATGATCGAGAACGGAGCACGATCCGTTCGAGCCATAGCAAGTCACTGCGTCATGAGCGGACCTGCAAGTGAGCGCGTGCAGGCAAGCAAGCTGCGGGAAATGGTCTTCACCGACAGTATCCCCTACTCCGCACGCTGCGCCAAAGTCAAGCAAATTTCTATTGCCGACCTCATCGCCGAGACTATACGAAGAGTTGAACAAAACGAGAGTATATCAGACCAATATCTCATTTAAACCATCATCCATTCAGAGCATCAAATAAACGATTTATAACCAACAATTAAATCAACAGCAACAATGAAAAAGACCTTGTTTATCTGCGCTCTGGCCTTTGCTATGTGCCAGGCACAGGACATTCGCGCTAACGTCATCGTTGACGACAACACCACCAACACTCTCATCCAGCAGGCTGAGAAGCAGATTAAGGATCAGGAGGAAATCATCCGCAGCCTCAAGAAGAAGCAGCGCGACCTCGAGAGCAACCTCAAGGATGTGAAGAGCCGCATCAAGGCTGCACAGGCTGAGGTGAAGGAAGCAAAAGCCGTCATCAAGACGCAGAAGGCTCACGCCAAGGCTCAGCAGAAAGCTGCTGAAGCTGCCAACGCCTTCAAGAACTAAACGATTGTAACACCGTTTCTACTGACAGACAATCCCCGCCGCAGGCTATGGCCTGTAGCGGGGATTTCTTGTTTTTACATATATTTTCCCGGCAAGGAATCATTCATGGTAATTCATTACCTGGTTCCAAGCAATGAAAGCTATCGCTCAGCACGAACTGGATTGTTGAGGAAGTCGGCATAGGCAAGACGGATGCCGTCCTCAAGTTCTGTAGAGTAGGTCCATCCGAGTGATGTCGCCTTTGAAACATCTAAGAGTTTCCGAGGCGTGCCGTTGGGGCGAGTTGTATCCCAGCATATTTTGCCTTCGTATCCGATTACCTTAGCCACAAGAACAGTAAGATCGTGTATGGATATTTCTTTACCGGTACCAGCATTTACGGTCTCGTTACCGCTGTAGTTGTTCATGAGGAAGACGCAAAGGTTAGCAAGATCGTCGACATAAAGAAACTCGCGAAGCGGAGTCCCGTCGCCCCAGCAAGTAACACTCTGAAGTCCTGACACCTTTGCTTCGTGGAAACGGCGTATGAGGGCTGGCAGTACGTGAGAGTGCTCAGGGTGATAGTTGTCGTTGGGGCCATAGAGATTAGTGGGCATGACGGAGATGTAGTCTGTGCCATATTGGCGGTTGAGGTACTCACAATATTTGAGCCCCGAAATCTTCGCCAAGGCATAGGCCTCGTTGGTCTTTTCAAGCTCGCTGGTGAGTAAGCAACTCTCTTTCATGGGCTGAGGCGCCAGACGAGGATAGATGCAAGAGCTGCCCAGGAACTCTAGTTTCTTGCAACCGTTCTGCCATGCGGCATTAATGACGTTCATCTCGAGAATCATATTCTCGTACATGAAATCTGCAAGGGCACTCTGGTTGGCTACGATACCGCCAACCTTGGCAGCTGCGAGGAACACGTATTCTGGTCGCTCAGCAGCAAAAAAAGCTTCGACATCAGCCTGTCGCGTAAGGTCGAGTTCTGTGTGTGAACGCGTGATAATATTGTTGTAGCCTTGACGACGAAGCTCTCGGACGATGGCCGAGCCAACCATACCGCGATGCCCGGCCACGTAGATTTTTGAGGTTAAAAGCATAGAATAGTTATGTAGTTCTGTTTTTCGAATTGCAAAAGTACAAACTTTTTTATGCGGTTGACCAACAAAAGGCGTTAATATTCTTTAATAAGGAGTAATGTCGATTAAAAGTGTGCTTTTTTGAAGTTGTAATATGATTTTGGTCAAAAAGAAGATAGTATAGAGGAGTTTTTTAGGCTATTATTGAGCCAGTCGAACGCATTTTTATTACATTTGCAACGAATAATTTTTATTCAACACACACAGGAAACACATGAACAAGATTGTAGCAAAAGAACAGTTTTCAGAAAAGGTATACAAGTTGGTGGTCGAAGCACCGCTAATCGCAAAAGCGCGCAGAGCCGGACATTTCGTCATCGTGCGCGTGGGAGAGAAAGGCGAACGTATGCCGCTCACTATAGCTGATGCCGACACACAAGCAGGCACCATTACTCTCGTAGTGCAGAAAGTGGGCGTGAGCTCCACAAAACTCTGCGACCTCAATGTGGGCGATGAGCTCACCGACATAGTGGGACCGCTCGGCAAGGCCACTCACATCGAGAACTTCGGCACCGTTGTATGCGCCGGAGGTGGTGTTGGTGTGGCACCTATGCTGCCTATCATCAAAGCGCTCAAGGCTGCCGGCAACCGAGTAATCAGTGTGCTGGCCGGACGCTCCAAGGATCTCATTATTCTCGAGGATGAGGTGCGTCAGCATTCTGATGAGGTCATCATCATGACTGACGACGGTTCGTATGGCCAAAAGGGTGTAGTGACTGTTGGCATAGAGCAGGTAATACAGCGCGAACAAGTGAACAAGGTCTTCGCTATCGGGCCTGCAATCATGATGAAGTTCTGCTGTCTGCTGACAAAAAAATATGGAATCTCCACAGATGTTTCGCTCAACACCATTATGGTTGATGGCACCGGTATGTGCGGAGCATGCCGCATAACCGTTGGCGGCAAAACCAAGTTCGTCTGCGTGGATGGACCTGAGTTTGACGGACACGAGGTAGACTTCGACGAGATGCTCTCCCGCATGACAGCCTTTAAGCCTGAAGAACAAGAAGCAATGGCCGCCTTCACTGCAGCAGCATCCACAGCGGCCCCCACATCCGAGCAGGCTGCATCCATAGAAGAAACGCAAACGCCCTCCGCTTCTGCCATCCAGGCATCAGCCTCTGTGTCGTCTTCTACCCGCGATTCCATCGCGGACACTACCGAGGACACTGCGTCCCTCACTGACCGCACAGCCCCTTGGCGTGAAGAGCTTCGTAAGAGCATGAAAGCCAAAGAGCGCACTGCCATCCCCCGCGTGGTCATGCCCGAGCTCGACCCTGTCTACCGTGCTACGACTCGCACTGAAGAAGTCAACCAAGGCTTGACCCTCGAGCAGGCTATGACCGAGGCCAAACGCTGTCTGGACTGTGCGAAGCCAACCTGTATGGAAGGATGCCCGGTCAATATTCATATTCCTTCGTTCATAAAGAACATTGAGCGTGGCAATATCCTTGGAGCGGCAAAAGTGCTGAAACAGACTTCTGCCCTCCCAGCTGTTTGTGGGCGTGTATGTCCTCAGGAGAAGCAATGCGAAAGCCGCTGCATTCATTTGAAGATGAATGAACCGGCTGTTGCCATCGGCTACCTGGAGCGCTTCGCAGCTGATTATGAGCGCGAGAGCGGGCATATGTCTGTGCCTGAATGTGCACCCTCCAACGGTAAGAAGATTGCAGTGGTGGGCTCCGGACCTTCAGGACT
Source organism: Bacteroidaceae bacterium (assembly GCA_017429945.1). GTDB lineage: Bacteria > Bacteroidota > Bacteroidia > Bacteroidales > Bacteroidaceae > Physcousia. The sequence continues at coordinate 4,624 of JAFRNY010000073.1, read as the reverse complement.
CTCATTTGCAGGCGATATGGCCAAGCTGGGCTATGATGTCACTGTTTTCGAAGCTCTGCATGAGATTGGCGGTGTGCTTAAATATGGCATACCCGAGTTCCGCTTGCCTAATGCCATTGTAGATGTGGAGATTCAGAACCTTGAGAAAATGGGCGTACACTTCGTGAAAGACTGCATTATTGGTAAGACTATTGCAGTTGAAGAACTCGAGAAGCAAGGCTTTGTAGGCATCTTCGTGGGCTCCGGAGCGGGTCTGCCTAATTTCATGAATATACCTGGCGAAAATCTTAAGGGTATAATGTCGTCAAACGAATATCTTACTCGCGTGAACCTTATGGATGCGTCCAATTCAAACAGCGACACTCCCATACATATAGCCAAACACGTCATGGTCGTTGGTGGTGGCAACACTGCAATGGACTCATGCCGCACGGCCAAGCGCTTGGGGGCTGAGCGAGTATTCATCGCTTACCGTCGTTCCGAGGCTGAGATGCCGGCGCGACTCGAGGAAGTGAAGCATGCCAAGGAAGAGGGCATTGAGTTCATGACTTTACACAATCCACTGGAATATATTGGTGACGAACAAGGCAATGTGAAAGCCGTGGTATTGCAAAAAATGGAACTCGGCGAGCCCGATGCCAGTGGCAGACGTTCACCGCAGCCTATTCCTGGCGCTACTGAGACCATTGAGATCGATCAGGCAATTGTCGCTGTAGGTGTATCACCAAATCCCATAGTCCCAACAAGTATTGAAGGTCTGGAACTAGGGCGCAAGAATACAATAGTAGTCAACGAAGGCATGCAAACCAATATCCCGACTATATTCGCTGGTGGCGATATTGTGCGAGGAGGAGCTACCGTAATTCTCGCTATGGGCGATGGGCGAAGGGCTGCACAGGCTATGCATGAGTTCTTAGACAAACAATAATAGAATGAATATAGATAGTTTGAAGAAAACAATCCTTTGCTTGGCGCTGATGTGTATGGCTGTGGAGGCTTTACCGCAAAGGCGCAAAGCTACCTCAAAAAAAGCGGCCGTACCTGTGATGGAGCAGGTGCGGCAGGCTCTGCATGACTACGATTTTGACCGAGCCGACAATTTGCTGACAAAAGAACTTGCCGCGCTGAAGAAGAAAAAACAGGCTACGGCTGAGATAGAGAGCCTGTTACACACGGCATGGCAGGGACGGTCTAAGCTTCATGCCACAGAACGAATCGCGGTGATTGACAGCATCGTATGCGACAAGGAGGCGGCGCTGCAGGCCATTAAACTGAGTCGTGACAATGGGCGTGTGGATTCGTATGCCTCAACCTATCATACTGCTGACACACTCGGTGCCACTATTTATGAAAACGAGTTGGCAAATAAACGCTATCTCGCTGTTACCGACAAGGAGAATGGAGGGCGGTTAATGCTGGCTGTGTCTGATAAAATCGGAGAACAATGGTCAGAGCCAAAGATGCTCAGCGGACTGAACGATGACGTTTGTCAGAACTATCCATTTCTGATGTCCGACGGTTTGACATTGTATTATGCAGCCCAGGGGCCTGAATCGCTCGGAGGCTATGACATTTTCGTAAGTCGTGCCGATGGCGAGGACGGCTCGTTCCTTGCTCCTGAGAATGTAGGTTTCCCATTTAACTCCACTGCCAACGACTATCTGCTGGTAATCGATGAGTTCAATCAACTTGGCTGGTTCGTGACAGACCGCAGGCAGGCTGAAGGTAAAGTGTGCGTTTACACGTTCATCCCCAAGCCCACACGCGAGGTCTATGGCGATGATGTCACCGAAGATGAACTTCGTGCGATTGCTCGATTGGATGACTTTAAGAGCACATGGGCTGCCGATGACCAAGAGAACATCTTAGCAGCGCAGCAAAGGTTGGCCGACTTACGCTCCGGTAAGGGCCCGAGTAAAGTCGCTCAGACGGATTTCTCTTTTGTGATTGATGACAAGAGGACTTATATTAAGCTTGATGACTTCCGCTCGACTGAAGCGCGTAAGAAGATGCTACAATGGGTGGAACTAAATAAGAATGTTCAAACAGATGCAACAATGCTCGAGCGTCTGCGTGATAGCTTTGCCGATGCATCACAAGCTCAACGTCAGCAACTTAGGCCTGCAATCCTAAAGTTAGAAAACAACCAGGAAAGCATGAGCCGAAAGCTACATCAGCTGGCTAAAGAAATAAGAAATAGCGAGATATCTCAGAAATAATTAATCACTTACCTAATAACTAGCAGCTATGAAAGAAGCTATTCCATCATCCGAACTGATTATAAATGAAGACGGTTCGATTTTCCACTTGCATGTGAAACCAGAGCAACTGGCAGACAACGTAATTCTAGTTGGTGATCCAGGACGCGTACAGACTGTAGCAGCGCACTTCGACCGCCTTGAATGCGACATCCAGAGTCGTGAATTCCATACCATAACTGGTTGGTACAAAGACAAGCGCATATCGGTTGTCTCTACAGGCATCGGATGCGACAATATTGACATCGTGATGACTGAACTCGATGCACTGGCAAACATCGACTTCAAAACGCGTACCATAAACGATGAATTGCGTCAGTTGACCATCGTGCGAATTGGCACCTGTGGAGGATTACAACCATTCACGCCAACCGGCTCATATATTGCTTCCGTCAAAAGCATAGGATTCGACGGACTACTTAACTACTACGAAGGGCGCAACGAAGTCTGCGACCTTGAACTCGAAGAGGCTTTCAAACAGCACATGAACTGGTCGCCGCTGAAGGCAGCTCCATATGTAGCAATTGCTAATCCCGAACTTGTAGATAAGGTTGCAGGCGACGACATGGTTCGCGGCATTACGATCGCATGCGGTGGATTCTATGGACCACAGGGCAGACAACTCCGGCTACGCATTCAAGATCCTGAGCAGAACAAAAAAGTAGAAACTTTTGAGTACAAAGGAATGCACATCTGCAACTTTGAGATGGAGAGTTCTGCAGTGGCTGGCATGGCGTCACTTCTTGGCCATCGTGCAATGACATGCTGCATGGTCATCGCCAACCGCTACACTACAGAGATGAACACAGAATACAAGAACTCAATCGACGGGCTCATTCAAACTGTTCTCGAAAGAATCTAACCACACTCCCTGCCGTTTGTCAATATTAAACTCTAACGACACAATATGCGCTATCGCAACAGCCACAGGCGGTGCCATTGGCATCGTCAGGCTTAGTGGTGCCAATACATTCAGCATAATACGTTCAATTGCTAACCGTGTAACAGAGAATACCCCTCATCGTAAAGCTATTCTTACACCAATAACAGACAAGGACGGAGTGACACTCGATGAGGCAATAGTGACCCTCTACCCTGCCCCACACAGCTACACTGGCGACGATTGTGCTGAGATTTCATGCCACGGATCACGCTATATCCTTGACAGCGTAGTCAGACAACTTATCAGCCATGGAGCTCGACTGGCACGCCCAGGCGAATTTACCCAAAGAGCCTTCCTCAACGGCAAGATGGATCTCAGCCAGGCCGAGGCTGTGGCAGACCTTATTGCATCAACAAACCGAGCCTCGCAGCAGATGGCCATGAGCCAGCTGAAAGGGCATTTCTCATCAGAACTATCGTTGCTCCGCGACCAGCTGTTGCACCTGACTTCGCTTCTTGAGCTTGAGCTTGACTTCTCAGACCACGAAGAACTCGAGTTTGCCGACCGAGGCAAGTTGCTGTCTCTCGCCGAGGAAATCGATAGGCGCATTACCACGCTCGCGCAATCGTTCGAGACAGGTCAGGCCCTGAAACAAGGAATACCAATAGCAATAGTAGGACGTACGAATGTCGGTAAGTCAACCCTCCTAAACCGTCTGCTTAAGGATGAGCGAGCAATAGTATCCGACATACATGGTACAACAAGAGATGCTATCGAAGACACCGTTGACATTCAGGGAGTAACTTTTAGAATCATAGACACTGCTGGCATACGTCAAACAACAGACACCATAGAGCAGATTGGCATACAAAAAACCTACGATGCCATAGCCAAGGCACGCATCATACTCTGGCTCTTCGATGAGCAACCGAATGATGCAGAGATAGCTGACATTGTACGTCGCGCCGAAGGAAAAGAGCTCATACCCGTACACAACAAGAGTGACCTTGCACCGTCCGACTGTGAGAGCATAGCGGGACGTACTGTCATATCAATTAGTGCTAAGCACGAGCTCACGCTCGATTCCCTGGAACAACGTGTCTATCAGGCTGCGGGAGTACCAGACATTCATGAGGGCGACATCATTGTCACCAACGCCCGTCATTACGAAGCACTTCTACGTGCTCACGATGCCCTCACCCGCGTCATCGACGGCCTTACCGCTCAACTCCCTACCGACCTCATAGCCGAAGACCTACGCCTCACCCTCGATGCTCTCGCCGACATCACAGGCGGTGCCATCACTCCCCAAGAAACCCTCAACAATATCTTCAGCCATTTCTGCGTGGGCAAGTGACCCCTTATAAACAACTCTGAACAACTTGGAGTAATTTGAACTAAGTCCCTCTAAATGAGGGACTTTTTGTATTTTAACACTTCAAGTTGCATATTTGTTAGTACCAGTTTTTCGAGCTATTTTTGC
>JAFRNY010000072.1 GCA_017429945.1 Bacteroidaceae bacterium | reverse complement strand
TTTGTCTTTGTTCATCTTGCAGCCTTTCAATTTGACTGCAAAAGTACAAATTCAAATCCGTGCACCCTTAAAACTACTCGTAAAAGACTTTATTTCAGCGATTTCAAAGAACAATTAGTCCACTTTAACGGGACAGTAGTGTTTTATCTATATTCATTAATAAAAAATCTATATTATAATTGTTCTCAATAAACAATTCTCTTATGATTTTGGTCGTATCATAAAAGTGACCATCGTAAGGAAAAACAACATCTGCATTCTGCTTTCGTAACATTCTGATGGAACTGGCAATTTGTCTTGGCGGAAGAATGACATCTGCATCCCATATTGCTATGATTGGTGTTTGGCAACACTTCGCAATTTGGTTTATGTATTTAGTCCGATGAAATATTGGATCATTATCTATACAAAATTCATATTGGACTTCTTCAGGAAGGAGTTTTTCCAGAATATGATTGCAGTGGGAGGCTGCCTCCAAAACAATAATATTTGTTTTAAAGTGATTCAAAAGAACTTGAATACCGGCCACAACATTTTCAACCCTAATAATTGAATCAAGGCGAAGTGGTATCATGAATGTTACATCGGAAAGATTAAGCATATTGATTGCGTTGAATGAGTGTTGAAATCATTAAATCAAGCCCTAAAATACCATTTAGTCCACCAAATTGTTTTGTCGAGATCACAGAATAATTCTGTTCACTATATATGTCTGAAGATAGTATCTTTTTCGAAAATAAGCTTTCATCACAAGATGTAAAATCATTAAATAATGAACATATTAAATATAATCCAACAAGTCCGTTAACAAAGGAAAGATTATTGCTCAGAAACTCTTCTTGAATGATACGTTTAATAGATGTATTCTGTTCTAATAGAGTAATATGCTCGTTGTATCTGGAGCTTAAGCTTATTTCCTTATGTAATTGTCGTAAACCGCATAATAATAAAAGCCTATTATATTCACTGTATGGAAAAGAAGAAACTATAGGCAATTCCAGTTCTTGGATGATGTGAATTATGCGAGGTTTACATTCTGGCAAGGATACTGCACCAGACAGAACAAGCAGAAGCCTGAAAAGATAAAAGTTTAAAGAGGCTGGCATGGGCTCCAACCGGTGCGCAAAGCCTTCCCCTAAATGTATGTAGTCAATCATATCCATTAATAGACGGATCTGTATGCCCCTCTGATATGTGCTCATCACAGATTTATTAATCCTGTAAACCGTATAGAGAGCAACATCAAGAAGCGTATCAACGACATTGTTATCATACCCCATACTCATCTTATAGCAGACACTCCTATAAATATAACTCTCTATAGAGATTGGCAAATGGCTAACTTCTTTTGCCGCAAATCCATTTTTTATCATGAACATACAGCCAAGTGAAATACCACAGAGTCCATGCCCTATTTCCAATCGAGAATCATTGTTGATGTTTTTTGTAATTTTATTTAAGTAAGCTTTTGCCCTAACTAATGAGTTCTTGTCAGGCTTCATCATAAGGTAAATAACAGCACCCATATGCCCATTCAATATAAATGGGTCATTCCGTTTAAAGATCTTTTGAAGTTCTTTGTCTATTATTGATTGTTCAATATTCTTCAAATCCATCATACACGGGTATTATATATGTCGTAGGTTTATAGGATGGAGACATATTATGTGATCTAAAGTATTTCTTTGCTGCGATTTTCCCTCTTTGACTCAGCCGATTCCATTGCAAATACAATTCACCACTTGCTATCTCATCTAAATCAGCAGTGAGAGTAGAAACTCCAGCAATACTTAAATTCGATTTATTGAAAACGATAGTCTTTATCTTTTTGTCGTAACTAATCGTGAATATAATGCCATTTGCAACCTCTAACACTCGCATTATATGCATAGAACGTCCGAACGTATAATCTTTATCTCCCATCGCAAGAGCATCATCAAAAGACATTGCATAAGGTGACATGTCAATAATAAATCTCTCTACTAACCGCACGCCACTATCTTTTATCTGAACTATCTCGTACACCTTCTGGGTTATATTTTCGTAATAGTAAATATGTCCTTTATAATCCCAAATAAGATTATACAAAAAGGGGAACCATTGTTTGTTCAATTCGCAGGATGATTTGGATAGTGAATGATGGCTTAATAGGAGCTCCTTATTGAAGATGTCATAAACATATAACTCTCTTAACCCTTTATCATCAACTGCAATGTTGCGGGATCTGTAACCTATTAATAATCCTCTATCAGTAATATGAATCCTATCTATACCTTGAGGTAGGTTTATTTTGCCTGCCAAATTCCGGCCATTTTTATATATTGATACTATAGAGTCTCTTAGTGATAGATAGTATAATTCACCATTAATGACTGAAGAACAATTGTCTTTAGCATTAATGTCTGCGAATGAGATGCTTTGTGAATAATTATTACCCCAATAAATATTCTTCCCAAACATCACAAAATCATTCCCTGTGTACAGCCTATCATTAAGACTTAGAGGCATATTGTACTCAATTGGAATATAGTCTATACGACTAACATATTCAGATACATTTATTTTCTCACTCTCAAGCCAAGCTGGCGATAGCTTTAGAGTATCTTGAGCTTTCGTAATATTTACGAGCATCACTAATAAAATTAGACATTTTGTTTTCATAATGCAAATTGTTTTAAGTTATTGACATAAAGATTTTATTCCCATTGAAATCTCATAATTAGTAGGCGGGGGACACAACCATTGAAAAACACATTCAGAACAAGGTTTGAAGTTCCTGATATGGAACCAGGAATCATTCTCGTCGATTCTGTTCAAACAATCCATTATTGAGTCATGAATTGTACCTATAGGTTTAAAGTTGTAATTAGTGTGGACATTCCCACTGGAAGCGATGTATAATTGACCATAAAAGTGACGGTTCAAAATCTTGTTTAAAAAATAATTATGAAGTTGAATTCTTGATTTTGTAAGAGTCTTTTTATCAAATGAAATCAGCAGCCTGATTTTTTGTGAATTAGTTGTTAGATTTATAGGCCACACGTATTTATTTAATCCTAAGGTCGCTTCTGGAAAATGATTCAGTATGTTACGATAGGCAGCCCTACTATCAACAATGAAATGTAGATTTATTTTATCACTCTTCACATATTTGCCTGTGTTATAAAACTCATCCCCTCTGATTATTATATTTTTATTTACATTTAAACTATAAAGATATTCGTCATAGAATTTGAAATACGAGAAAATGGCAATATTTTGAAACCTTGATTGCAGATAGGTCAAAACTTCTTTTAAGAATGGGTAGGAACTTAAATCACCACCTATTATCCTTATACCAACATCATTTGGAACGTCACCTAAGAAGCTAATTAAAGTATCATAATTTATAAAATCATTTCTTGGAGAACAATACATTAATGGTAATTGATTTTGAATTGGAATCTCGAACAAAGAAGAAGTGCCATTTAATGCAATTGTTATACTTTGCAAATCGTTTAGAGTGTGAGATTTGACACCCTCTAAATTGCAAATTGGCATAAAACAAGCTGGTGGTTCTTGATTCTCTGGAAGTATTATCACATCCCCCCAGAAATTGTTATGGAGAAATTGGATAATATTACATAAGTCTTCTGATTTTTTATAGTCTTCCGGGAGAACCGTTCGGTTTGCGTTCTCCGGTCTTGAAAGAATAGAGAATATCTGATTGGTTAAATCATCTTTTACGTAAAAGGTTTGCCCCCTACTTTCTATGAAATTGTATAGGAGGATATTATTAGGCTTATGCGATATGTACACATGTCCATCAACGTATAGAATATGATGTTTATTCATTCTATAATTGTATTGATACAATTTAAATATAAGCTATAGTTTTTTTCAATCATTTCAATCAATTGTGATATGATTTTTGAATAGTCCGATTCATCCTTGTAGTATTGGCAATTAAGTCGTTTGTTTGCATCAAGAACGCCATCAAGATAAAATGTACATACGTTGCAGTTTGATCGCATTTTACAATCCTGGCAATTATTCCAAATACGCTTATAAATTGAATTATAAAATGCCGCAATGTGATTTGAGTCAATATGCATACCATTATCATCTGCAAACCCCAGAGAGAACCTAATGGGAATTTTTTCGCATGGTTTTATGTCACCCTGTGAACTGATGAAGATTTTCTTCTGAAAAGGTAAGCAAGTGCCAGAGGGAATTATATCCCCACTATTCATGCGAAACACGGGATTGTTTTTGAATAGATAGGATAATGAACGAAAATAGTTCGGCGTAGAAAAACGCAATAATGAGTAAAGCATACGTTTTTGGGGAGATGTGTCAAAGGTAATCTCACCAGCAGTCGAATGACTACTTGCAGAAGAAATGGCGATTTCTGCAAATTCATTGTTCGATGCTTCTCTATTTATCTTAGTTAATTCAGATATTGATGGTATAACTTCAAATTCCTTACTGAAGAAGTCATATATTTTTTTACAGAATTCTTGTTGTGTAAAACGGAATTAAACCTCACATTATTCTGGAAAAAATCTGGATCTAAAGTTCTCATCCTACCGATGTTGTATATAACATCATTAAATGTCTGACGGCCATCTTTGTAGACCCGATAAGCATTACATTCCGCATCCCCGTCAAGGCTAATCAACACAGAAAAGTTATGGCGAATAAAGAATCTGGCTACCTCGTCATTAAGTAGGGTCGCGTTAGTAGTTATTCTCCATTTAATTAATCCGGAACTCTCTTCTCGCTGAAATTGATTAACGACCTCTTTAATCGCATTAAAAGATAATAGAGGCTCACCGCCATAAAATCCGACAGACAACTGTCCGCTCCTGCCCCTTATAAATTGTTTGATTGCTGCTATCATTTGACTAGAGCGGAGTTGTCGATTCGTCCTATCCTCTTTTTTATAAAGGTCGCCATAAACGCAATACTTGCATCTCATATTACAAGATTCCGTGACCTCAAATACGATATTGGGACTGTGATAAAAAAGATAATCAACAAGGCTTGCCTCTAATGTAGACACTCCTTGTTCTTCCCTAATTCCAGGATAACTTACACCTATCTTTTCATAATATCTCAGTTTGTTACGATAATATATATATAGGTCCTGATTGTTAGCGTATTTTAACAGCTCATTGTCATTATTTATGTCTACTCCTTTGTTACGCAAAAGAATAATCTCATCCATAAGTGGAGGGATGTATATTAGTATGCCTCTATCTCTTGATAGCAGGTACACATTGTTCTTTGTAACTATGCGAATAGACATTATAATTCAAATATACACAGGTCGCAGAATAAACACCATTGTACACTTAACAGTTGAAATATAGCCGGATGAGGTAATATTAGGAGGAAGTCTCGGTCCAGCATTATTGTATTCCGCTAATCATTCGTATGCCACTTATCAGCGTGATGCAGCTTTAAAATTCAACCTCATGGCCATATATATGGATTAAGAACTACTGGCTCAAGTAATCCAAAGGCAATGACGTTGTGTAAGACATCAATTATTGGAGCCGTTACGCTGGCCCACAGTTAGACCCATGATCTGTCTCTTCATATTTGCCAATAGACTCATTATATGTCATGAGTATGCATATCCCATTGCCATTTGTTACGTCACCTTTCCAGTTCCCGGGCGTGGACCTGAATTCTGCGACATTTGCTGATGAATTGTCTGCTGTTTCAGAGGTGCCTAAACAACCGCAGCCACAGCATCTCATTGGATATTTGTCATCGTTGTTAGCCTTATAGTTAAAACATGATTCAAAGTTACAAATTGAATCTGATAACTCATTGAAGTCAAAAGTCTCTTTAGGATTCATAATTTTATTGGACATTTGGGTTTGTGATATATTGATAGTTATTGGAAAAAGTGCAGGTTTGTTATAGCCATATTGTACCCTCAAAAGTCTGGCTGCCGCGGATGACACGTATAGTGTAGGTGCCGGAGAGGGTCGTGGGCAGCTCGATGTCGCCTTCTATATATATAAAGGTAGAGAAGACTACATTGTCATCCTCGTCCAAGAGTTGGATGGTGGAGCCGAGGGTGTAGGAGCCGGCCGTCAGCGTATGGCCATCGAGATAGAGGACGGGCATAGGGATGGGGGCGCGGGGGTTTTCACCATTGCCATCATCTGGATTGATAGTTGGCTGAACAATAATGTCTTGTGAAGAGACGCACATGGCTGCGAATAAAGCCATAGTGAAAATCGATAACTTTTTATACATAATTTTGAATCTTATGGTTTTCGCCGCAAAGATATACTCTTTCCCAATAACAAGCAAGAGGCTCCGAAAAATAAAATTCATCAAAAGTTCATCGAAAAAGCCCGGAAATGACAATAATAGGCTGACAACCAATTATTTGGTGTATGATGAAAAAATAATTCATCAATTATTCATCAAAAATGGCTTAATCAGGAGGTAAAATACTATAAACTAAGTAGATGGCTATCAAGATCACGAGCGCTATCAGAACCGAACAAAAGCACTGCCAACTTCTTTCGCACGTTACTAATACTGCGTTTATTCGCCCCAGTAAGGGTTGATATCTCTGGATTCTTGAAGCCATAACGAACGAGCAGACAAACCTTGAATTCCAATTCTGACAGCTTCCTCTCCGTGATGGCAAGGAAGAATCCTGGGTGGGTAATGCGCGTGTGCTGGTTTAGTTTATCCCATTCAATGTTTGATGCCTTACGTGGGTGAATCTGCTTCATGCCATCACTGCTCTCGTCGACGTGAAGTTTACATATTGTGTGAAGTCGTTCTATTATATCTGATTCCTTGATATTGCTGAGCATGTCATGTCTTGGTGAGTATTTCAGCCGCTTGCTCAGGTCTCCGACTAAGTTCTTTAGTTCAATAATCTGGACCTCTTTTCGCCGTAATAGTTGTCGGGCAGCCTCATTATCTTCAAGTTCTTGCCGCAAGAAAGACACATCGCTTTGCGCTTCTCCCAATTGTTCTAATGCAGCGGTGTACTTGCTTTCAAGATTCTCGTATTCCTGTTCTTGTAAAATCTTTAATAACCTCGCCCTTTTTATGTGGTAGAACGCAATAAATGCCACTATAAGCATTGCGAGCGACATTAGATAAAAAACAGACTTCCACCATCTGTTACTTCGTTCTTTTTCCATAGCTATACGCTCTTGTCTGCTATAGTCATACATGCCTTGAGCCTGAATTATTCCATAACTGTTAGAATTGTTCAAGGCTCGAATGGCCTGACATTCAAATAAGCGTGAATACTTTTGAATAGAGTCCACTTCTTTCCTCTGTCTGTATACTTCAATAAGACCTCTGTACGCATCTATGGCAACACGCTGTATATGCATGATTTTGCGAAACTGCATTTCAGCAGAGTCGATTTCGTGAACACCCAGAAAGTACCGACCTTTATAAGAATGATATTGCGCGCGTGTTGAATCTGTGATGAAACCATCACTGTCGAAAAAACCTGAGTGTTGCTCATACTCATCCATCATCTTGAGGGCTCGCTCATACTGACCATTATCCACAGCCACGTGAATGGGCGTTGGATAGACCCTGGCAGCCTCCCTCGTCAAACCGAGTTCAAGATATTGTTTCCGTACAGCTTCGGAGTTCGCAAAGATGGCTGCAGTATCACCAAGGGCGTAATAGGCAGAGTTGCAGAGTAGTTGACCGCGTAAGTGATTTAAAGTGTCCCCGGCCAATAAAGCAAACACGCTGAAATTCTTTTGAGCCTTTAATTGCATCTCAGGCAGGTGTTGCCATTTATAAATCTCTGCCATCTGCCCGTAGACTCGGGACAATGTGGCGTAGTCGCAGTCGGCGGTGGTGGTGTCGGCAGCGGCGATGGCCTCTTCCCATGTGAGCAGGGCTATGGGGGCTTCGTGGAGGTCGCGGTAGGCGCAGCCGAGGAGATAGCGGGACTTAAGGGCCTCATTCGAGGCCGAATGAAAAGTGAAAAATGAAAAATGAATAATGTACTTGTGCCATGGTGAGTCGTAGTAACGGACGACTTCACGCAGGACGGAGTCGGTAGTGAAGGGGGTGTAGAGTTTGTTCTGCGCTTCAGCACGCTGCAGCTCATAGCGCATGCGGACGGCCTTACGCTGCCGGCTCATGTCGGCAGAATCTATAGATGCAAGCAGGGCGTAGGCCGAGTCGGGGTGCTCGGCCATGAGGGAGTCGGCACGGTCGAGCAGCGCACGGTAGCGGCTGCCGCCGGAACAACTCAGCATTAGAATTGTGATGGTGGCAGGTGTTAGGATACGTGTAAGCAGGGCCTTCTTCATGTGGTCGGTTTGTTTTCTGCCGCAAAGATAGGAAGAAATGACTAATGACGAGTGACAAATGACGAATTTCTTTGGCGATGATGTCTAAATAAAGCTTAAAATTGGAATGGAAAACATCGCACTTCAGGAAAAGTCGCTATCTTTGCATTCGTTTAACGTAAGTATGGTATGAAACAGTTTCTTTCATTTATATTGTTCATCATTGCCCTTCCGCTCTCTGCACAGACAAACCTGGACCCGCGCGAGCTGGCCGTGCGTAAGCTGCTGCAGTCGACCATCATGATCAACCAGATGTATGTCGACACCGTCAACATAGAGCGACAGGTGGAGGACGCCATCACGGGCATGCTCTCGAAACTCGACCCGCACTCGGCCTATACCAACGCCAAGGACACGAAGAAGCTCAACGAGCCGCTGAAGGGCAACTTCGACGGCATAGGCGTGCAGTTCAATATGCTCGACGACACGCTCGTAGTCATCCAGACCGTGGCCAAAGGGCCGTCGGAGAAGGCCGGCATCATCGCCGGCGACCGCATCACGCTGGTCAACGACACGGCCATCGCCGGCGTCAAGATGAGCCGCGAGGACATCATGAGCCGACTGCGCGGGCCCAAGGGTTCGAAGGTGAAGCTCGGCGTGATCCGCCGCGGCATCAACGGCACGCTCACCTTCAACATCAAGCGCGACAAGATTCCCGTGACGTCGCTCGACGCAGCCTATATCGTGGAGCCTGGCATAGGCCTCGTGCGCTTCTCCAACTTCGCTGCCACCACCCACGAAGAGGTCGTCACTGCCATCAAACGCCTGCAGCAGCAAGGCATGCGCGACCTCATCATCGACCTCCAGGGCAACGGCGGCGGCTACCTCGGCGCTGCCGCAGAGCTCGCCAGCGAGTTCCTCGACAAAGGTCTCATGATCGTCTATACGCGCGGTCGCGGAGGCATCAATATGGGTGAATACCGGAGTCGCGGGGGAGGGCTCTTCACCCAAGGGCGCATCGTAGTGCTCGTGGATGAATATTCTGCATCGGCATCAGAGATCCTCGCCGGAGCCATTCAGGACCACGACCGCGGCACCATCGTAGGGCGCCGCACCTTCGGCAAGGGTCTGGTGCAGCGCCCCATCGAGCTCGACGACGGTTCCATGATTCGCCTGACCACCGCCCGCTACTACACGCCCTCGGGCCGCTGCATACAGAAGCCTTACGAGAAAGGCGATGCCAAGAGCTACGCCCACGACGTCATCGACCGCTACAACCGGGGCGAGCTCACCAATGCCGACAGCATTCACTTCCCCGACTCGCTGCGCTTCAAGACGCTGAAGGAGGGCCGCACAGTCTATGGCGGAGGAGGCATCATGCCCGACATCTTCGTGCCGCTCGACACTACGCGATATACTAAGCTCTACCGCGAGCTCAGCGCACGCTCCTACATCGTCAACACCAACCTCCACTTCATGGACGAGAACCGCAAGCAGCTAATGAAGCGCTACAAGGACTTCGACAGCTTCCGCGCCGGTTTCCAGATGCCCGACGATGTCATCAACTCGATGCTCGCCGAAGCCGAGAAGAAGGATAGCCTCAAGGCCAAGGACGATGCCGAGCTGCAGAAGACACGCGCCGACGTCGGCCGCATTCTCAAAGCTCTCGTGGCCCGCGACCTCTGGGATATGAGCGAATATTTCCAGATTATCTACGAAGACGACCCCGTAGTACGACAGGCTCTTGCCGTACTGCGAAAGGAAACGTAACTTTTAGATATTATGAAATATGAAATATAAAATATAAAATACAAAATATGAAATATGACATGTAAGGGCCGGATGCGCCTTACGTCTTCGAATTTATATTTTGTATTTTATATTTTATATCTCATATTTAGTCTTCAGCAGCCTCAGCTCCCCTGAGCCGTAGCAGCGGTGGTGGGCAACGTCATAGAGCACGCCGAACTGGCCGGGAGCTACGCCCTGCAGGGGCCGGTCGGTGAGGATGTCGAGCATACCGTCGTCGAGCAGGGCCACGCGTGCCTGGCTGAAGTCGGGCGTGTGGCGAATCTTTATGCTTGCGTTCCAACCCTCGGCATTCAGTTCCATCAGCCCGGCGGCAAAGGGATCGACCGTGAGCCAGTGGGGCGCAACGATTCGGAAGTGGTCGGAATAGGACTCCTCGGGGTCGTAGCCATTAACCACCCAAAGGATGTTTCTCTTCATATCCTTCTCCACGACGAACCATGGCCCGCCGCTGAAGCCCAAGCCTTTGCGCTGCCCTATCGTATGGAACCAGAGTCCGCGATGCAGACCCAGCACGCGCCCTGTGGTGCGGTCGATGACCTGCCCCGGCTTCTCGCCGAGGAAGCGGCGGATATATTCATTGTAATCTATCTTACCGAGAAAACAGATGCCTTGACTGTCCTTGCGGTGGGCCGCCAGCAGATGCTCGCGCTCGGCTATGGCGCGCACCTCGCTCTTAGGCAGATGACCGATGGGGAAGCAAGCCTTCTGCAGCTGCCACGGCTCCAGCTGGGCAAGGAAGTCGGTCTGGTCCTTAACCGGGTCGGGGCTGGTGCAGAGCCATGTTAATTTACGAGTTGACGATTGTCCATCGACTATTTCCTGCACCTCCTCGACTTCCGTCGTGGCATAGTGCCCGGTGGCTATCACGTCGTAGTCCTTGCCCACGCGCTCGTTGAACACCCCAAACTTGATCAGGCGGTTGCACATAACATCGGGGTTAGGCGTGAGGCCCTCGCGCACGCGGTTCATCGTGTAATCTACGACGCGCTCCCAGTAGTCCTTGTGCAGGTCCACGACCTGTAGCGGCAACTTATACTTATATGCCACGGCGCGCGCCATCTCCAGGTCCTCCTCAATCGTGCAGGTGTAGTCGGTGCTGTCGCGCTCGGGGCCAATCTGGATATACCAGAGGTCGGGACGTACGCCAGCCTCCACCAGCAGCGCCACGGCAACCGAACTGTCCACGCCCCCGGAGAGGAGCATGGCCACTCGCTTGTCACACAATCTCTTAAGGTCAGTCATCGCTTTAAATCGTAGGCTTTATCGTATATTATTTGTCTATTTCAGCCGCAAAAGTATAAAAAATAAACAAAAATCTACGGCCATACGCAAAAAAGTTGTTTCACAAAAGACTTATATCTAAAGTTTTAGTATCTTTGGGCGAACAAATCAACAAAACCATACACTATGAAACACCTCTTTCTTACCCTTTGTTCCGCATTGGCCGCACTCCTCCTGGCAGCATGCGAGAAGCCTTACGTCGGCGTGGAGAGCGAGCCCGCCGAGGCACCCAACGTCACCTATCGCATAACGTCGTTCGAGCAAGTGGCTTTCGACGTGCCTCAGTCGCGAGCTATGACAGACATCACTCAACTTTGTTCGCGCATCAACCTCGTCGTCTATGACGGCGAGACGAAGGTGAAGTCAATAGCCCAAAAGGCTGCCGACAAGGACTTTGGCACTTTAGCCCTGACGTTGCCCGAGGGCACCTACACCGTAGCCATCATAGCCCACTCCACAGGCGCCTCGGCCACAGTGACGTCGCTCGACAAGATTTCCTTCGACCACAACGTCATCTCCGACACGTTCCTCTTCACCGAACAGCTGACGGTAGGCAGCGAGGCGCAGAACCACGACGTGCAGATGCGGCGCGTGGCAGCTATGTTCCGCGTGAACCTTACGGAGGCGCTGCCGGGGAGCGTGGCACAGCTGAAGTTCTACTATACCGGAGGCTCCAGCACTCTCAGCGCCATCACGGGCTATGGCAGCGTGAACAGCAAACAGACCGTAGTGCTCGACGTCGGCCAAGGACAGAAGACTTTTGAGGTATATACCTTCCCGCATGAGGAGACCGATGTGCTGAAAGTCACCGTCACCGCCCTCGATGCCGCAGAGACGCCTCTTGCCGAGTGTGTTCTCGAGGATGTGCCTGTGACACGCAACAAAATTACTGTATTCAACGGCGACCTCTTCAGCGAACCGCCAACAGAGACTAGCGCCTCCAGCTATCGTATGAGAGCCGAGAGCGACTGGGACGGCGAACAAGAGTACACGCGATAGCGCCGGCGGTGAAGGATTCTAATTTTCGGGTGTTTTTTAAAACTACGAATTACACTAATTAGACGAATTTCTTTCATCCTGACAACTCTTATTTTTATCGAATTGCACTAATTCGAGACAGGCTACGCAGGTGGCGAGTGTCGTCCTATACGTTGGCTAACATTCGAAACATCGCCCAGCGGTTTCGCACGGCAATTTGTGAAATTCGTATATAATTGTTGACTCTGCGCAGCTAAAAAATTCGTATAATTCGTGTAATTCGTAGTTTTTAAAAAAGAGCTCCCGAAAGTTAATAATTTAAAGAGCTCACCTTAAGAGTTCAGAGGCGGCGGATGTAGATATCGCGGTAATAGACTTTGCTGCCGTGAGCCTGGAGCTCGATCTGCTCTGTGGGGAAGATGGGGCGTGAGCGGTCCCAGTAGTTCTCGAGCGGCACATTGTCCACTACGAGGATGCCGTTGAGGCGCACCGTGACACGTTCGCCCTGCATGCGGATGTAGAACGAGTTCCACTCTCCAAGCTTATTGTCGGCCACGACGAGTGGCGTGCTGCGGTTCTTCTGGTTGTTGTAGAGTCCGCCGGAGCCCACTTGGGCTCCCACGTTGGTGCGTGCTATGTCCCATATCTGCACTTGTGGTGTGCCGCGGAGGTAGATGCCTGCATCGGGTTCCTTGCCTGTGGGGTCGAGGCGCCAGTCCACGAGCATCTCGAAGTCGGCGAACTGTTCCACAGTGCAGATATTATCGTAGCCCGTGCCTACATAGCAGAGCAGGCCGTCCTCGACGCGCCAGTCGTCGCGCATGCGGGCGTCGGCAGCCACCTGCTTCGCCGCGAGCTGCAAGGGTGTCATCTTCTCACGCGCGATAGGATCCTCCACAAGACCTTTCCAGCCTGTAAGGTCGCGACCGTTGAAATGGCTTACGAAGCCTTCGACCGGCTCTTTGGCGAGATATGCGTAGATGGCCTTGCGCTGCTTGCCGCCGACGAAGGGCAGGGCACGACCGAGCAGGTGGCGGGTGAGGTAGCCGTCGTAGTCGGGATGGGCGAGGGCAATGTCGGCAATGGCACGAGCGGCCTGGCGCTGCAGGGCTACGTCGTCGAGGCTTTGGGCAAGGGTCGTCATAGCTACGAAGGTGCCGGTCTGACCTATCTCATTGATTATTTGCCGCTGCTGCTTTACGTCGGTGGCCTGCTCCATCTGGTGGCGCAGGGCGATAAGACGGTTCTCGGGTGTTGTGGTCTGGGCTCTCAGGCTGGTGCAGAGCAGTAAAATTGTACTGAGTGTTGCAACGATTTGTTTCATTGTTAGTTAAGGTAAATGTTGAAGTTAAAGGGGAGCTGAAGGGAAGTTAAATGGGAGTTAAAGGGGAGTTAAAGGGAAGTTAAAGGGAAGTTAAAGGGAAGTTAAAGGGAAGTTAAAGGGACGATACTACAAATTTGTGGCTCAGTAATGGAAAGCAGTTCTTGGGACTATCGTCCCTTTAACTTCCCTTTATCTTCCGTGGCCGCAGGCCACATAACTTCCCTTTCGCTCGAGCTCTGCTCGCTTCGCTTGCGAAGAACTTCCTATAGTCCCCCCTCCTCTCGCCTCAGCGCCTCTGCCGTCTCTTCGAGTTCGGCATACCAGTCGGCCCCGAAGCGGCGGATGAGAGGTTCGCGGAGATACTGATACACGAGCATCTTCTGTTCGCGCCCCCGACGGTAGGCAGGCTCGCAGACGTCCCAGTGGTGGAGGTTGAGACCTATGAGTCCGCCACCGAAGTGCTTCTCGCGTATGGGGTAGAGCGCACAGGAGATGGGCTTCATGAAGCGCGAGCGCCCTTCGCGACAGGCTTTCTCGAGGGCACAGAGGCAACAGCCTTCGGGCAAAGCGGGGATGGCATCGGGGGGATAGTTGTAGCAGGTGAAGACGCAGTCCTTGCCGCCCACGATGCTCGTGACGAGCTCGCCCTCGGGGTCGGTGTAGGCCACACCCTGCCGGTCGACGATGCTCTGTGCCGTGGCCGACATATACGGCCATGCTGCATCGAGGGAGGCTTCTATCTCGCCTACTTCATCGAGCGTGACGGGTGCTCCGGCATCGCCCTCTATACAGCATGCTCCGCGACACTGGTCAAGGTCGCAGCAGAAATACTCGGTGAGGATGGCCGTGGAGATGAGCACACCGCCGACTTCGAGGATAGGTATCTGTTTCATCGCAGAGGTCTGAGCTTACAAGGAGTATTCGAGCATCACGAAGCTGTAGGGCGCCAGCTCGATGCTAAAGCGTTTCTGTGCCTTGAAGGTCTCCTTCGCAGGCGCAATGGGCTGAGCGTCGAAATTGTTCTCGGCCTCGGGGTCGCCGGTGAGAACGGTCTTCGTGGCCTGCTTCTTCAGGCTGAAGCGGCGCAGGTCGACATCGGCCGTCTTGGCTTCGGCCGAGGCGTTACAGAGCTTGACGTAGAGGCGCCGCGTCTTGGTGTTGAGGACCACGGACTGTCCGTAGTGGACGCCCTCCTGCGGCTGCTCTACGCCTGCGGCATCCCCCCGGAAGCGCACGCAGTCGCCGTAGTAGTACTGTCCTGCCGACTGTCCGAACATCTGCTGGATGAAGTAGCTGCAGGTGAGTATAGGGCGCTCGTTGTCGAAATAGATGAGGTCGGGGTTCCAATTGGTGGCGTTCTTACGAGCGAAGAGCGGAGCGTAGCTGGTCATGCTGACGACGTCGCCGTTGCGCTCTACGTGGAGCAGGTAGAGACCTTCGGCCAAGGCATCAATCAGCTTCTTGTCCTTGGCTGCGTATTCGCCTAAGTAAACCTTCGTCTTGCGGTCGCGCGGGTAGCTGTCGTACTGTCGGCTGTTGAGGAAGTAGTCGCGGGGCTCGTAGTAGTGCTCATCGAGGATGGGGACGCCGGTGGCTTCGGCTATGCGCCAACCGTTGTCGAAGTCGGGGTTGCCCTTGTGAGAGCCGGGGCCTGCAGTGCCTACGATGACGATTTCGGGGTGCTTCGCGCGAACCTTATCATAGATGTACTTGAAACGCTCCTCGAACTCGGGCGTGATCTTCTCTTCGTTGCCCAGTCCCAGGTATTTGAGGTTGAAAGGCTTCGGGTGGCCAGCCTCAGCGCGCATCTTGGCCCACTTGGATGTGGCGGGGTCGCCGTTGGCCCATTCGATGAGGTCGAGGGCTTCGCTGACCCACTCGTCCATCTCTGCCATCGGCACAACATCCTGGGCCTGCCCGCGCATGCCCCAGCCTCCGTTTGTGCCTTGACACGAGACTCCGCAAGGCAGAATAGGCAGGGGTTCCATGCCGAGGTCCTCGCAGAACTGGAAATACTCATAATAGCCGAGGCCCATTGACTGATGATAGCCCCACGTGTTCTTGAGGCCGCGACGCTGGTGGCGCGGACCGATGGTCGTCTTCCAGCGATAAGTGTTCCAGAAACCATCACCGCCGCCATGCACGACGCATCCGCCGGGGAAGCGCATAAAACGAGGCTTCAGGTCGGCAAGCGCCTGGGCGAGGTCCTTGCGCAAGCCGTGGCCCTTGTAGGTATCCTCGGGCATGAGCGAGAGGTCGTCAACGTCGAGGGCTCCCGTCTCGAGGGCGAGCACTTGGAGCACGGCGTTAGGTGCTGTGGCAGTCGGGGTGAGCGTGGCCTCATACTTCGTCCAGTTGCCGGACTCTACAGAGAGCGTAGCCTCAGCCAGCAACTGCGTCTTACGGCCTCGGCCGCCGGGCACTACGAGCGCCACACGGACAGCTTTGGCACCGCCCTCGGCATTGCGCATGAAGGCCGAGAAGTGGTAGCGGGCGCCTTCTTTGATTGAGATGCCGTCGAAGCCGTCGTTCTGCAGGCCTACGCCCGTCCAGCCGTCGAAGTCGTAGTAGTGGCCTACACGTTCAATGTTGACGCGCATATAGGTGGGGTTGTTGGCGTGCAGGGCGTTGTCCATACGGGGCTGGAGATAGCCGAGCGAGTGACCGGGGCGCAGGAAGCGCCATGCGGTGCCGGGGCCCCAACCGTCGCGCTCGGCGGGACTGTACTCAAACGAACCGTTCTGCACGAGCTCGGCATAAAGGCCGCCGTCGGCAGCCGAGCTGATGTCTTCGAAGAAGATTCCTATGAGTTGGTCACTGATGGCCTTGCCGCCCTTGGGGGCGGACATCGGGCGCTGGGCATTGAGGCCTATGGCCGCAGCCATGAAGAAAGTGAGTAACGCAGAGAGTCGGTGCATTGTCATTTGATGTTTTTAGTTTTTATTTTTTTGCTTTTAATTCAAATTTTAAGTGGCAGCCCCAGTGGAGCAGAACTATGGCAGCGGCCTCGATGGCATAGGCGATGAGATAGCTATACCAGAGTGCGCCGGGGGCCGTGCGGGCCATGACCCACAACACGGGGATGACCGTGAGCGAGAGTGCCACGGAGATGAAGAGCGCCATGCGGTGCTGGCCGTAGAGCTTGTAGACGATCATCAGCACATAGATATAGCTGAAAGGAATGAAGCTCAGGGCGAAGATGCGCAGGGCGCGGCAGCACTCAGCTACGACGGCCTCGTCAGTGGCTCCGAAGAGGTGTTCTATGGTCGAAGGAAATACGAACGTGAACAGGCAGATGGCGGCCATGGCCACGGTGATGAAACCGAACGACTTACGCAACACGAGGCCGAACGCCTCGCCATCGCCCGTGCCGGCCTGTATGGCGCCGAGCGACTGCAGCGTGCGGCAGGTGCCTGCCACGAAAAGGTTGTAGACCTGCAGCAGGTTCATACAGACGGCGAAGACGAAGATGCCGTTGCGCCCGAGGGTGCTGAGCACGATGCTGTTGGAGGTGAAGAGAAGCACGGTGAGGCACACGGATGCCAGTGCCAGCGGCGCTCCCTGCGAGATGATGTTGAGTCCCTCGGGCGCATCGTGGCGAAGCGAGAAGCGCAAGTTGCAGTCGGCGCCACGATAGTGGTATAGCATAATAGCTATGCCCACCAGATGACCTACGACGGTCGCTGCCGAGGAGCCAGCGATACCCCATCCGCACACTTGAATGAAGACGAGGTCGAGCCCGAGGTTTACGGCATTGTCGACGACGATGGCCAGCGATGCCAGGCGCGGACTGCCATCGGTGCTGATCATGACGCTGATGGTCCACATCATCATGTAGGCTGGAGCACCATAGAGCATCGGGCGCAGGTACTCGAGCGTAGGCTGCAGCAGGTGGGGGTTGTCGCAGAGCAGCGCAGCGACGGCCATGGGCGCCACGAGCCCTACGACCGTGAAGATGAAACTGATGACGAGATTGCTAATGACGGAGTGAGTGTAGACGTAGCGTGCTCTTGCTAAGTCTTTCTTGCCAATGGCAAACCCTACGAGCATACTGCCACCGGCTGCCAAAAGCAGACTCAGCGTCATCATCAGCTGCACTACGGGTTTCGACAGGTTAATGGCGCTGACGCCATCTGCTCCTATCAGCTTACCTACGATTATACCATCGACGACGTTACCGAGGCATCCCGAGAGTGTGATGAGAATGCTCGACCACAGATATCGCCAAAAGAGGGTCGTCAGTTTCTGCCGTTCCTCGTTGTTCATTGCAGAGAGGGGTAAAGGTTAAAGTTTGACGTAGAGAGGTATCTTGCCTCCACGCTCATTGTGGATGAGCGGCTCGGCCGACCACGTGAAGCGGGCATCGGGACAGCCCTCCTCGGCAAGGAACGCCTTGAGGCGTTCGCAGAGCGACGGCAGCACCTCGGCGGGCGATGTCTTACAGATGCCACGCACCTGGATGGTGGAGTCGTCGGTCTGCACAAACTGTACGCGCTGCAGGCCGGGCCACACCTCTGCCTTGGCAAAAATACCTACGACGTTGAACGTCTGGCCGCAGATGGTGTAGTTGTCGAAGCTGCGACCCTGGATCTGCAGGATGGGCAGCGGGCTGCAGTCGTAAGTCGAGGGGCGCACGCGTACGACATCGCCGACGCGGTAGCGGATGATGGGCTGCACGAAGTTGCTCAGGTCGGTGACGAGGATGGCATCTGACCATTGGTCGGGGTCGGTGATGAGGTTGCCGTCCTTGTCGATAGGCTCCACGATCACCCAGTCGTCGTTGATATGGAGATGCGGGCAATTGTGGGTCATGGCGATCTCGCCGCCCTCGGTCATGCAGTAGTTGTTGGCGACGGGGCATTGGAAGGCCTCGCGCAGCAGGTGGAAGTTTTCTTCGCTGAGCATCTCGGCAGAAGTGGCCAGATGCTTGAGCGAGAGATGCAGGCGCCCCTGCAGCTGCTCCACGGCCAGCCGCACCATCATCGACGGATAGCCGGCCATGGTCTCGGGCTGGAAGGCATTGAGCTTCTCGACGATGGAATCTACCGACTCGAGGACCGAGATGCCGAGCAGGTTGTCGGCACACTCGGGGTGGGCGGCTTTCATGCGCAGGAAGGCGCCATAGCTCGATGCACCGTTGGAAAGGTGTATGACAGAGGCGCGCCTGTGCTTTGAGATGTCCATGGCGTCGGCATTGGCACCTTCGAGCAGGCGCTGCCCGATGAGCTGCCCGTGAATCTTATTGTGATAGTCGTCGCGCACCATGGGCAGCGGATTGCCCGTAGAGCCCGAGGTGCGCAGGGCCGTGTAGTCGCCCAGAAAACGGCTCTGGTCCTTTGAGGCATCGCGGTTGACATACTCGAGCACGTCGGCCAGGTGAATGCAGCGGTCGGTCACCCAGTCGTCGTAGTTGGCCAGGAGCGTAGGTTTCTCCGTCGGCGGCAGGTCGGAGAGGCGGAAGTCGGCAGGCACGTCGGCGTAATGGCGTGCGAAATATGGAGAGTGCTCGCGGACATAGGCCACCAGCTCGCGCAGGCGCTGCTGCTGCAGCTGCCGGCGTTCGGCGTCGGGAAGGCGCCCGCCCTCGGCGACGAGGCGTTTGGCCTCAGCAAGTTCTATGGTTTTCATTGTCTGTATGGGTTGTGATAGTGTTGCTAATTATGCTGCTTTATTCGAAGAAGCCGAAGCCGCCGATGGCGGTAAGCATACGCTCGACGTAGTCCCACGACGTGGGCGACCAAGCGAAACCGAGGCGGTAGAGCACCTGAGTCGTGTAGTCGTTGTCGCGGTTGACGTCGGTAGTCTTCTGCCCATGGGCCATATCCTGATACGCCAAGAGCGCGGACATCTGGCGAGCCTTCTGCGGGTCGTCCTTTGCAGCCTCCATGGCGGCAGCGAACTCCTCTTGCTCTACGAAGCGGACGCCATCGCCCACTGAGGTGAGACCTTCGAGGACGTCGCCGAGGAACTGCGTGTGGATATTATAAGGATGGAAGACGCAGCAGGCCGCAGGCGTCGTGGCCAGCAGGAGTATGGCGCGCGCCACCTCGTTGATAGGCGAGAACTCCACGCGCTTGTTGCGCATGGCGTAGGGGCAGCAGCCCAACATATTGTAGACCTTGATGCGGCCCATGAACGAGTTGGTGGAGAAGTTGGCCTGGAACTCGCCATCGGTACTGCGGGCAGCGAGGTTACCTACACGCATAATCTTGGCATGGAGGCCGTGCAGGGCCACGGCATCGAGGATGAGGCGCTCGGCCATGAACTTCGAATAGATATACTTATTGCCAAGGTACTGACCCATGTAGAGGCGCTGCTCGGTGAAGGTCTCGTCCTTCGGTTCGCCGACCCAGAGGCCGCGTGTGCTGGCCGTAGAGATGTGGATCAGGCGAGCGCCGGTGCGGAGGCAGAAGTCTACACAACGGCGTGCACCGCCTATGTTGACGTCTTCAATCTCGGTGCCCTCGCTGAAGTGCTTGACGATGGCAGCGCAGTTGATGACAGTGTCCACGTTGAGACCCTCGCCGAAGTCGCTGGTGACATCACCAAGGACAACGTGGAGGCGCGTGCCGAAGAGAGGCTTGAAGGCCTCGGCGAAGTAGTAGTAGAGCAGCGTCCGCAGGCGTCGCTCGGCAGCGTCCTCGCTCTTGCCACGCACGAGACAGTAGATATTGGGGGCGTCGGAGTCGATGAGCTCGCGCAGGATGTGAATGCCTAAGTAGCCGGTGGCACCGGTGAGCAGGACGTTGCCCAACTGCTGACGCTCGCCGCTGCGGAAGGCGGTGAGAGTGTTGGCGGCCAGGGCGTTGTTGATGGCCGTGTAGTCGAAGCCGCTCACCTCGTCAGGAACATCGGTAGCGCTCTCGCCCGTGATGAGGCGCGCCAAGGCACGCGGCGTCGGGTTGGCGAAGACGTCGCCGTAGGCCACATGGAGCCCGGCCTTGTCGGCCTCGATGATGACGCGGGTGACGACGAGCGATGTGCCGCCCAGCTCGAAGAAGTTGTCGGTGGCGCCGCACTTGTCCATCTGGAGGATGGAGGCGAAGATGTCGCAGAAGGTCTGCTCGGTGGCGTTCTGCGGAGCCTCATAGGCTGAGGTGACGGCCAGCTGAGGCTCGGGCAGCGCCTTGACGTCGGTCTTGCCGTTGGGCGTCATTGGCATGGCCGGGAGCTGGAGGTAGGCCGTCGGCACCATATATTGCGTGAGGCTCTTTGAGATTTCGGCTTTGAGGGCGTCGGGGGCTATATCGCGGTCAGCAGTGTAGTAGGCGCAGAGGTGCTCCTTGCCGCCGAGCTTGCGGATGAGAATGACGACCTTGTCGATGCCATCAACCTTGAGCATCACGTTCTCTATCTCGCCAAGCTCGATGCGGAGGCCGCGGAGCTTGATCTGGTGGTCGGTGCGGCCGAGGATGACTACATTGCCATCGGGCAGCCATCGGGCGTAGTCGCCTGAGCGATAGATGCGTGTGCCGTGGTAGTCGATGAAGCGCTCGCGGGTCATCTCGTCGAGGTTGTTGTAGCCATGAGCCACACCGCGACCGCCTATGTAGAGCTCACCGACAACGCCTACAGGCAACTCGTTGCCATCGCTGTCGACGATGAACTCGCGGACGTTGAGCTGCGGGCGACCTACGGTGACGATTTCGGCATGCGTCAGTTCCGCATTGTTCGAGGCCACGGTAATCTCTGTGGGGCCGTAACAATTAAATATTCGCGCGCGCGTGACGCTGCGCAACTGCTGCAGCAGCTGGTCGGAGAACTTCTCGCCGCCGGCACGGCAGATGCGCACGCCGGCTATGGCGTGGCAGAAGTCGTCGCTCGTCAGCCACGTCTGCCAGCGCGACGGCGTCCCGGAGACCATCGTGATGTGCTGCTCCTGGATGAGGCGTGCCAGGTCGAGCGGGTTATTTGCCTGCTCCTCGGTGGCCACTACGAGCGTCTTGCCGTTGAAGTAGGCCATACCAATATCCTGCAGGGCTGCATCGAAAGAGATGGTCGTGACGCTGAGGACGCGGTCGGCATCGGTAAGCACGGCGTTGGCGAAGACGTTGGCCGGATGACCATAGAGATAGTTGCAGATGCCGCGGTGGTGCAGCATCACGCCCTTGGGCCGACCTGTGGAACCTGAAGTGTAGATGAGGTAGGCGAGGTCGTCGGGGGTGATTGAGGGTTGAGAGCGGAGGGTTGAGGGTTCTTCGCTGGGCGAAGCGGCAAAGCCGAGCGGAGAGTTTATGAGCTCTTCCACGTCGATAGCTTTCTCGGGCGAGACGGCGTCGAGACGATCGGCCGTGGTGATAACATATCGGGCTTCGCTGTCGTCGAGGATCAGCCGGACACGGTCGGCGGGGTATTCGGGGTCGCACGGGATGTAGGCGGCTCCGGCCTTGAGCACACCGAAGAGCGCGAGGATGAGGCGGCTGGTGCGCGGCAGCAAGAGGGCGACACGATCGCCGTCGCCGACTCCGCGCTGGCGCAGGGCTGCTGCGATGCGGTCGGTGATGACATCCATCTCGAGATATGAGTAGGTGGCATCAACAGCGACGAGAGCATCGCGATCGGGCTGCTTTACAGCGAAATGATGAATACATTCGTGGAAGAAGCGGAAAGGCGCCTCGCCAGTGGCCGTCTGGCGCAGGTGGCTGAGCTCCTCCTCCTGACGCGGGCTGACGATCGAAAGCTGGCGCACGCGAGTGTCGGCCTGGGCCGTCATGCGGTCGGCCACAGCCACGATGCTCTCGGCCAGCGCTTCGGCCAGACGGGCGCTGTAGAGCGAATCGTCGTACTGCACGACAACACCGCGCGACTCTATCTTAATGTTGATCTTAAACTTGGGAACGTTCAGTTCCAGGAGTTCGTGAGCAAGGGGCTTGCCTCCAACTTTATATTCCGAGAGGACGCCCACCTGATAGGCATAAGCGATGGCCGGACGGAAGCCGTAGTCGCTGGCGATGCGTGCGAAGGGATAGTCCTCATGGCGCAATGTAGTGTCGAAGGTCTGACTGACCTGCTTTAGGAACTGCCCTACGCTCACGTCGTCGATTGATAGTCCGAGGGCAAGCGTATTGACAAACATACCTACCGTGTCGGCAATGCGGAGGTTGGAACGGCCGCTGCTGACGGTGCAGAGATAGACCTCGCGGTTGTTGGTGTAGCGTGCGACGACGTAGGCCGTGGCAGCAAGGAAGAGATGCGCGGGCGTGATCTCCTGCTGACGGCAGAAGGCTGCGGCGCGCTCGAAGTCGGGCAGGCAGACGGCCTCGCCGATGAAGCCTTGTTGGTCGGTCTTCGGCAGGTCGGTCGGGATCTCGCTGGCGCCTTCGCAGGTGGCCAGCCGTTCGGCAAAGAACCGCTGTGCAGCGCTGAAATCGTCGCTCTGCTCGGCGGCCTGCTGATCGGCCACGAAATTGAAATAGGTGTAGCCCTCACGCTCGATGGCTGCGCCTTCGAGAGCGGAGCATATCTCACGTATGAAGAGGTCGGCCGAGCCGCCGTCGAAGACGAGATGGTGTACGTCGAGCAACAGGTGCACGGCACTCTCTGTCTGCACTACCTCGGCGCGGTAGAGAGGCGCCTTCTGAAGGTTGAACGGGCGCACGAACTCATTCTTATAGTGCTGGAGTTGTTCGTCGGTCATCTGAGCCACCGACACGCCGACGGGCACTGCGTCGTCGGTGGTCTGAACAATGGCATCACCCTGTGTGGTGAAATGCACGCTGAGCTCAGGATGAGCCTCTATGGCGTGCCTTACGACGTCGGCCAGCTGCTGTGCCTCCACTCCTTCGGGGAAGGTGAGGAGATAAGGGATGTTGTAAATAGTCGAAGCCGGGTCTTTCAGGCATTCGAAATAGACGCCCGTCTGGGCATAGGAGAGCGGAGCCGTAGTGGTTGCCACGGGCTCAGCGCCGCCGCTGCTGTCGGGCGCGCCAGGGGCATCGTCCTTGTAGGCGAGCAGATTGGCGAGTATGGCATTCTCGATGGACTGGAGCGTGCCCGTCTTTACGAGCGACTTCGAGTCGAGCGCCACGCCATAGCGCTTGTTGATCTGAACGGCCAGCTTGATCGACGAGATCGACGTCAGACCGGCATAACCGAGGATGGTGGTGACACCGAAATCCTTGGTGTTGACAATGCCGGCAATGAGCGAATGCAGTTCCTGCTCGAGGACGTTCATCGGGACATTGCTCTCCTCGACCGCTGCGGCCTTCTTCTCAGGCTTGGGCAGGGCCCGCTTATTGACTTTCTGGTTCTGATTCAGAGGTATTGAATCAATCTGCATAGTCACGGCCGGTACCATATACGGGGGCTTCTCGTCGAGGATGAATTGGTTGAGGGCCTCGATGTCAACGGTGCTGTCGCTGACGACGTAAGCCGCAATGAACTTGCCGCCGCCATCCTCTTCGAAGGCCTGCACCGTGGCGTCCTTGATTCCGGGGAACTCGCGAATGATGGCCTCCACCTCTTTCAGCTCGATGCGGAAGCCGCGAATCTTCACCTGCCCGTCGCGACGGCCTACGAACTGCACGTCGCCCGAGGGCAGGAAACGAACAATGTCACCTGTGCGATATACGCGTGCGTATTTCAGGCGCAGGGATTCCGGTTCTTCGCTCACGAAGGGGTTGGGGATATACACTTCGGCCGTCTTCTCGGGGCGGTTGAGATAGCCGCGACTGACTTGAGGCCCGCTTACCCATAGCTCGCCGGCAGCGCCAATGGGCAGACGGTGGCCTTGCGGATCTACGATGTAGAGGCGCAGGTTGTCGAGCTGTCGACCGATGGGAATCTCTTTCAACTTCCTGTCAACGAAATAGGCGGTCACGCAGACAGTAGATTCCGTAGGGCCATAAAGATTGTTGAAATGGTAGCTCTCAGGCGGGGTGAGCGATGCCAGCTTCTCGCCGCCCGTAGAGAGATGGAGCAGGGAGTGGTTCTCGATGCTGGTGGCAAACTGATAGCCCACCTGAGTGGTCATGAACGCATGTGTGATGTGTTCGCGCTCGAAATAGTCGTTGAGTGCGATGAGGTCCAGGCGCAGCTCTTCGGGGATGATGTAGACACAAGCGCCGCAAGTGAGGGCGGGATACATATCCATCATGTTGGCATCGAAGCCATAGCTGGCATAAGCAGTGACACGGTGCTCCGGCTTCAGCTGATAAAAGCGTTGGTACCAGTGGCAGAAAGCCACGAGGTTGGCGTGCGTGAGCTGACAGCCCTTGGGCACGCCCGTAGAGCCGGACGTATAGAGGAGAATGAAGAGCGACGCCGGCGTGGGCGGCTCTATGGCCGACAAATCGCCAGCCGGCGGCAGCGACGCGAGGTCGCTGGTCAGCAGCACTTCGCCCTCATACTCATCAACAAGATGGCGAAGGTCGGCATCGGCAATAAGCAACTTGACCCCGGCATCGTTCATCATGAAGTTGAGGCGTTCTGTGGGGTACGACGGGTCGAGGGGCTGATAGGCACATCCGGCTTTAAGCACGCCGAGCGAGGCTATAGCCATCCATTCGCAACGAGGAATGAGCACCGACACGACGTCCTCGGCCGCGAGACCGCGCTCTGCAATGGCCGCTGCGATGCGGTCGCTGAGCTCGTCAACTTCGGCGTAAGTGAAGCGGCGGTCCTCATAGACCAAAGCCATGGCAGAGGGCGTTGCGGCGGCCTGCCGGCGGAAGAGTGAGACTATTGTCTGGCTGTCGTCGTAGTCCACGTCGGTCTGGTTGAAGGCATCGAGAGAGTCGATCTGTGCTACCGTGGTGATGTCAACATCGCTCAAGAGATCATGACAGAGGAATCCTTCGACGACAGCCTCGTAGCTCTCGAGCAGCTGTGATATGAGCGCGGCGGAGTATTCGTTGGCGTTGTATTCCGCCTTGACGTGGTAAGCGCCATCGTAGATGAAGGCCTTGAGGTAGAGCGAAGCATCGAGGGTGCTGTTGCCCAGTCGCACGGTCTGCATAGGGCGCCCGCCCATCTGCTCATTGGAGAAGAGCGTGCCGTGCCATGCGAACATCGAATTGCTCTGCAGGCCCAGGTCATGAACTATGTCGGAATATGAATAGGCGTCGTGGTCGCGGCAGCCGCTCATCTGCTCCTGCGCGGCCTGCAGGAAAGAGAGCACGGATGTCTCGCCGTCAAACTTGGAATAGACGGGGAGCGTCTTCACGAACATTCCCACGGTGCGGCTGAGGGCTTTGTCCTTGCGGCCGTTGAAGACGGTGGTGAAGAGCGACTCCTGTTCGTTGTTGAACTTAGCCAAGAGGAACGAGTAGGCTGCTGTGAAGAGAGTGCTGCGGAAGATGCCTGTGCGATGGCAGAAATCATCGACGGCAGCCGGGCGCACGCTGAGCACCCGCACGAGGTTGTCCTCGCGCCGTTCGGGCTCCTCGAGGTCGGGCAGCAGCTGGGTGAACGTGTCGGCGCAGTCGAAGTGCTGTGCATACCAGCGCTTGCCCTCGTCGAAGGCCTCGCCCGAACGGGCTTGTTGCTCTACCAGCACCTGCTCGGCGAGCGAGCGCACTTCGGGCTCGATCGCCTCGCCGCGATAGGCACGGTCTATATCGTCGAGCATCAGATGCATCGAAGAGCCGTCGACGATGATGTGGTGGTAGTCGATAAAGAGATAGTACTTAGCGCCATCGTCGAAGAGGCGTATGCGGAAGAGGCGGTCGCTCATGAGGTCGAAAGGCTTCACGAGCTGAGGCTTCACCTGCTCGAAATCGTCGATGCGCTCTACCTCGATGGTGAAAGCCTCAGAAGCATCGACCTCCTGAACGGGCTCGCCGTCGTCGTTGAGACTGATGCGAGTGAACAGGGTCGGGTGAAAGCTCACGGCCGTTTCTATTGCGCGGCAAAGACGCCCGGCATCGAGGCTGTGGTCAACGACATAAACGTAAGGTAAGTTGTAGCAAGCCTCACCGGCGTGGCTGGCGCACTCTACGTAGAGGCCGTATTGGGATTGTGATAGAATTGTCATAATGTTCACGGGATGCACCCGCACTTAGGAATTATTCATTGTTCACTGTTCACGCCGAAGGGCGCATAGCAAGTAACTACCATTTAGTAGTGAAGATGCGCGGATTCACGCTGAGCGTCAGCCAGGCCCACTGCAGGCGGCCTTTGTCCGACGAGCGCTTCAGCTCTTTCATCGTGGCAGACCCGGCCATAAAGGTGTAGCCGGCAGAGAGTGTGGCAAATGGCAGGAATTTATACGAAGCCTCGATCTCGACCTCATTACCCAGCGTGCGGTTGAAGTCGTCCAGCTTTATAGTTGTGGCCAGATAATGGTACGTGGCGCTCAGATTCACCTTCTTGACGGGCGAGTAGTCCACGCCCGCAAAGAGATTCTGAAGGCCGGGAGAGAAACCGTCGGCATAGGCGCTGAGATAGAAGAAGTCCATAGCGCCATAGAACTGGTGGTGGGAACCGTAGAGGGTGCTGAAGCCCTGCATGCGCTTATGGCGTATCAGTCCTGCCTGGCCTTCGCCGCGGACATAGTAGAACTCGTCGCCGCTGAGGTAGTCGTAGCCAGTGTTGAAGCTCAGCTGAGTGTTGAGCTTGTACTGCAGCTTGGCGCTCGCCATCCAGGCCTCGATGGGCAGGTTGACCTCGCTGCGTCCGAACTGTCGGTAGTAGCTGCCTTCGGCCAGCCACGACTGATTCTTCCACAGGAGATAGATTCCCGAGAACTGCTGAAAGTGGGTGACGCGACTGTTTATGTCCTGAGTCCCGAGGTTCATGAAGAGCAGCGAGGCTCCGAGGTTGATGCGGGGCACATCGTAGTGGTACCACAGTGTCTGCATCGACTTATAGGGTTGTGCGCCACCGGCATAATAGGTGCCGCCGTCGGTGTTCTCGGCGTTCTGATTAAAGCCGAGGAGGAGATGCACCTTATGCCCATGGCCTTCGTAGCCGAACTTGCCCACATCGTGCGAGGCTGAGGCCATAGCCCAATCGTCGCTACCGATGATGCGCTCATTGTCGTAGGCCAGCACCTGACGGCCTATCTTGGCAAACATACCGTTGCGGGCGTTCAGCTGAACCCACGTCTCATAGAGGTTGAGCGTGCCCTTGCCAGCCTGCCCCCATACGCCGGAGTGCTGGGCCGAGATGCGCGCGGAGATGTAAGGCCGCGAATAGTCGACGATAAGGCGCGTGCGCTCCATGATGAAAGCGGCGAAATCGTCTTCGCCCTCTTTCTCGGGCAGACCGCCGGCGCGAATCTCACCGCGCGAGAGGAACTGGGCATCGGCCGAAAACACATTCTTGGCGGCAGCGGTGTCGGCTGCTTCGTGGACCTCCTCGGCGCGTGAGCCTATGGGCGCAAACACGAGCGACACAGCTACGGCGATAGTAACGTAAGGTCGGTGGGTCTTCATACAAGAGCAGGAGGGTTAAGGATTATTCGAAATCGAAGAGGCTGATGAATCCCGTGAGCTTGAACACGTTCTTTATCTCGTCGTTGACGTCTTTGAGGACGACCTTATGCCCGTTGGCCTTGGCGCTCTTGAGTATGCTAAGCATGATGCGCAGTCCGCTGGAAGCGATATAGTCGAGGTTAGCGCAGTCGAAGATGACATCGCGACTGCTGTTGGAAAACAGGGGCTGCAGCGCCGTCTCCACCTCTTGCGCTGCTGCGGTATCGAGTTCGCCTTCGAGCACGGCCACGATCCGCTCGTCTTGTTCAAGGATTGTTGTCTTCATTGTGCTTGTTTTTTATAGGGTTATTATTGAGTTTCTTTTTCAGGGTGAGCACGTTCTGCCCGGCATTGCGCTCATAGTTTATGCTGTCCATGAGCTCGCGCATGAGCAGTATGCCCAGTCCGCCGATGGGGCGGTCCTCAGCCGCCAGGGTAGTGTCGGCCTCAGCCACGTCGGTTGGGTCGAAAGCCACGCCGCGGTCGGTGATCTTAATGCAGAGCTGCTGGCATTCGCAGCCCGAGGCTTCGTTGGGCGCAAAGACGTCAGCGGCCACGCTCACGGTGCCGGTCGTCTCCTTGGGGTAGGCATAGCTCATCACATTCACTACAGCCTCCTCGATGGCCAGCCGCAGGTTGGACGCCGTGGAGCGCTCCATGCCCAGGCGCAGCGTCAGCGCCTTCATGAAAGCCCCCAGCCGCTCTACATCGCTGACATCGTTGGTCAACGTGACAGACTCGTGCAGCAGCGAGCGCTCGGCCTGCGGCGTATAGCGTATGGCAAGCATCGTGAGGTCGTCGCTCGGCTCGGCATCGGCGATGAACGAGGCCACTTCGCCGTTCATACCCTCGAGCAACTGCCGCGACGTCATCCCGGGCGCGTACAGGCGCTCCAGCGCCTCGCTCACGCGGGCGTCGCCGAAGAGTTCGCGCTGAGGATTGCGAGCCTCGGTGAGGCCGTCGGTGTAGAGGAAAAGCATGGCGCCGGGCGCCAGCAGTGCCTCCTGCGCCTCATAGACGAAATCGGCGAACAGGCCGATAGGCATATTAGCCGCAGCCGGCAGATAACGGATGCCGGTGCTGTCGATGACGAAGGGAAGGTCGTGGCCGCCGTTGCAATAGCGAAGGCGCCCTGTAGGCAGGTCGAGCACGCCTACGAAGAAAGTGACGAACATGCACGACTCATTGTTCTCGCACGACAGCTCGTTGAGCGACTTCATTATGCGCGCCGGATTGGATTCGTGCACCGCGGCCGAGCGGAACAGGGCGTGCGTCACCGCCATCAGCAATGCCGAAGGCACGCCTTTGCCCGAGACGTCGCCGATACAGAAGAACAGTTTCTCGTCGCGCATGAAGAAATCAAAGAGATCGCCGCCGACTTCGCGGGCCGGCTCGAGGACGCCATATATGTCAACGTCGTGGCGGTCAGCGAAAGGCGGATAATGCTTGGGCAGCATCTCTTTCTGTATGTTCTGCGCCACCTGGAGCTCGCTGGTGTAGCGCGCCGTTTCCACCGAGACCCGCTGCAAGCTGTTCTGGTCGCGGATAGAACGATAGATGATATAGCCCAGCAACAGCATACCCAGCAGCGCCAGCAGCAAGATATTGTCGCGCATCGAGGTGAGCTTGTCGAACACCTCATCGTCATAGCACACCACGGCAATCTGCCAATGGGGCTTGCCGCGCATGAAGGCGAAGAACACGCGTGCATCGCCCCGCTCGGGAGATTCATAGCGGATGATGGTGCTGACTCCCGTCTCGCTGAGCCTTCGCCCCACGGCGCTGTCATTGATCATGGCCACGACAGATTCTACCGTCTCCTTCTCCACGACCTCCGATGCCGGCCCTGCTATCAGCGAGCCCCCTTGAGTAATCAGCATGTCGAACGACGAGTCGTAGAGATGGCGGGAGTTGATTGTGTCGCCGAGCCAATTCAGGCTGACGTCAATGCCCAGCACGGCTATGAAATCGCCGGCGCCGTCGTACACGGGTATCGAGGCCGTGGTGATCACGCCCAGCCCATTCTCGTCGGTGTAAGGCTCGCTCCAGTACACATTGCCGTTGGCGATAGCGCCCGTGTAGAAGTCCATCTTCGTGTAGTCGTGCTGCGCTCCGGCCAGCTGCTTCGACGCCACTGCGGAATCGGCATAGTAGGCCCACGGCTCAAACAGGCTGTCGCGCTCAGGATAATAGCCCGGAGCGAAAGCCACGCCTGCGCCTACGACATGAGGATTGGCCACAAGCAGCCGCTCCACGACCTTGAACATCGAGTCGGGCTCGGTGCTCCCACGCTGAATATCCTTGCTGTGGTCGCGAAGCACATACTCCATGGCATTGAGCGTGCCCTTGGTGAGAATAGCCTTCATCATCAGTTCGCGCTCGGCATATTGCTCCAGCTGGCTCTCAAGCATCTTGTGGGAATAGTAGTACTGAACACCGGAAATCAGCACAATAAGCAGGGCGGCGGTCAGGATTATGCCCAACCCCGATTTACCCTTCGCCGAGGGCAGTCCCTCGGGCTTAGCCGAAGAGCGGTTGAAAGGATTCCGAAGTGCAAACATTTCTTCTTTGCTATTCAAGCGCTGTCAGCGTTATCTCTAATGTTTACCTACATTTGGCTCAAAAGTACAACCTTTTGCTCAAATACGCGTAGTTTTGAGCATTTTTTTATCTGCAACGCCTGATAATTTAACAAACCACACAATAATATTTAGAAAAAAAGCAACTAAAACTCACGAAAAAACGCCCCCGAAAAGCCACGGGAACCGGATCTGGCGCATCACCACGCAATCGGACTCTGGCCGTGCCCCGACAGATAATCGTTGCACAGCTGAAAATGGTGGTTGCCGAAGAATCCACGATAGGCCGACAGCGGCGACGGATGGGCCGAGCGCAGCACCAAGTGACGCTGAGAATCAATCAGCTGAGCCTTCTGACCCGCATAAGACCCCCAAAGCAAAAATACTAAATGTTCGCGCTCGCGCGCGAGAGCGCTTATGGCAGCGTCAGTGAAACGCTCCCAGCCACGGCGCTGGTGAGAACCCGCCTGGCCCTGGCGCACAGTCAGCGTAGCATTCAGCAGCAGCACGCCCTGGCGGGCCCACCGCGTGAGGTCGCCCGACGACGGCACAGGCCCGCCGAACTCCGCACGGATCTCCTCATAGATATTCCGCAGCGACGGCGGCAGCGCCACACCTTCGGGCACCGAGAACGACAGGCCCATCGCCTGACCCGGCTCGTGGTACGGGTCCTGCCCCAGAATCACCACTTTCACGTCGTCAAAAGGCGTCGTGTCGAACGCATTGAAAATCTTGCCGCCAGGGGGGTAGCAAGGGCCGCTCGCATACTCCGAACGAACAAACGAGACTAGCTCGGCAAAATACGGCTGCACGAACTCGCCCTCCAGGCGTGTGCGCCAACTCTCTTCCATGCGGACTTCCATAATCTTATGAACTTTTTGTTACATTTTCCTTACAAAAGTAGTTATAATTTCTGAAAATCCTACGCTTTTGCAAAAATAATCCAAAATAAGTTTTGCCGAAAACAAAAAAATATCTACCTTAGCACAGCAAAATCATTAATCAGACCATAAAAACGAAAGAAAACTAACCCTTCATGAATCAATACCCCAACTACTATTGCCTGATCCTCGCCGGAGGCTTAGGAAGCAGACTGTGGCCTGCAAGCCGCGAACACAAACCAAAACAATTCCTCGACTTCGAAGGCTCAGGGCTCACGCTCATCCAGCAAACCTACAACCGATTCGCACAATTCATAGCGCCCGAGAACATCTTCGTAAGCACACAAGAGAGCTATCTGCAACTCGTGCAGGAGCAGCTGCCACAACTCTCACGACAGCAAATCCTCACCGAGCCCGTACGCCGAGGCACACTCGCCCCCGTCACATGGGCCACAAGCGCCATAAGCCACATCAACCCCAACGCTTGCATAGCCGTAACACCGTCAGACCAAGTCATCTATTCCGATGAGATCTTCATGGAAAACCTCCTCCAGGCCCTCGAACACGTCAGCTCCCATCAGGGAGTAGTCACCCTCGGAGTGCAGCCCACACGCCCCGAAGTAGGCTACGGCTACGTTCAGATGGGCGACGTCAAGGACGCCGAGCGCCAGATCTACCACGTCAAGACCTTCACCGAGAAGCCCGACCACGAATTCGCACGCATGTTCATGGACAGCGGCGAATTTCTCTGGAACACAGGACTCTTCGTATTCGGAGCACACTACATGCTACACAATATCATCAAGCACGTGCCAGAGTATGCCGACATGTTCCCCGAGCTCACCAAGAACGAGAACCACCTCACCACACTCACACCGCCACAGCTCTACGCCGCACTGCCCAACCTCTCCATGGAATTCGCCGTGCTCGAGCACACCGGCCACAACTACGTACAGCGCTGCCACTTCGGGTGGGCCGACCTGGGCACTTGGCAAGGCATAGCAGCCGACGCTATGCATGCGCCTTCCGACAACACACCTCAGCCACCGACCGACATACACATCGACGGCCGCAACAATATCACCGTACACTCCGAGGCACTCTTCGACGACGCATCCGACAACCTCGTGCGCCTACCCGCAGGGCACATAGCTGCAATCAGCGGCCTCACAGGATTCGTCATCGTCGAATCAGACGGAGTACTCATGATATGCCCCAAGGACGACGTCGCCGCCATGCGTCGACTGCAGACGCTCACCCACATCGACAACCTGTAGCCACGCCACGACCGCCCAACAGCCAAACCAACCATCACACCCCCAAAAACGCCCAACGCCGGCTGGCAAAAACCAAAAAAAGACATCTCAACAACAATTTTTTCCATTTTCCCTTTTCCCTTTTAATTATTATTCCTACCTTTGCAGCCGCAAAGCGACAAAAGCCCTGCACACAATCACGCTGGACTTGTAGCTCAGTTGGTTAGAGCAACAGACTCATAATCTGGAGGTCCCAGGTTCAAGCCCTGGCTGGTCCACATTGAAAATCAAGCACTTACGAGTTCTTCGCAAGTGCTTTTTTCATGTCTGCGTAAACAATGCGTAAACAAACAAGTTGAGTCGGCTATTTTGCATCATGGATAGTCATGGAGTTTCAGTGACAAGATAAAGCCTTTTTAATGCCAATTAGCCATGCAAACATCAAGAATAATGTTAAAAACACATAAAATTGTATTTATTCTACAGATATTGCACT
>JAFRNY010000071.1 GCA_017429945.1 Bacteroidaceae bacterium | reverse complement strand
CTCCACTATGCTTCAGACTGCAGCAGCAAAGGTACAAAATCATCTCAGATGCACCAAAGACTCAACGAAGAAATGCACCCTGCAATTTGAGCTATTGACTACCTACCAATCAAAAATACCCTGCAAAATGAGCTATACGCCACAATTTCCCCAACCATATTTGGAGCACTATTTGAGAGCACTTTGAACCCAGAGACTCGCCATGAGGGTGGTATGTACTACACCAGTGTCGAGAATATCCATAAAGTCATCGAACCCCTTTTCCTTAAAAAGTTGACAGAAGAGTTAGACGAAATACTTAATGTGAAAAATA
This sequence comes from Bacteroidaceae bacterium, assembly GCA_017429945.1. Classification (GTDB taxonomy): domain Bacteria; phylum Bacteroidota; class Bacteroidia; order Bacteroidales; family Bacteroidaceae; genus Physcousia. The sequence goes on along the minus strand of JAFRNY010000071.1, from coordinate 45,117 downwards.
ACAAGATTCGCAACGACAAGCTAACTCTATACCAGCAGAAACTAGCTTCTCTTACGTTCCTTGATCCAGCTTGCGGGAGTGGCAACTTTTTGACTGAGACATATCTGTCATTACGCCGCTTGGAGAATATTGCCATCAATGTGCGGTTGGGCGACTACAACACACAACTGCACCTCCAAAACATGGCACAAGCCATTCTTGTTTCACCTTCGCAGTTCTACGGTATTGAAATAAATGACTTTGCTGTTGAGGTTGCTCGAACGGCACTGTGGATCAGTGAAGCTCAGATGTTCCAAGAGACCGCACGAATACTTGGCCAACATGATGATTTCCTACCGCTCAAATCCAACCTCAATATAATACAAGATGATGCTTTGTATGCGAACTGGTCTCATATCGTCGGGAAACGGAAGCTCAACTACATCATTGGGAATCCTCCATTTGCTGGATATTCAGAACAAACGAAGATGCAGAAAGAGTCGCTGAAGCATGTTCTTGTGAAGGCGAATGGCAAACCTATACGTGCTGCAGGAAAGGTGGATTTTGTGTCAGGGTGGTATTTTAAAGCGTGCGAGATGATGCACGGCACGAGCATCAGAGCAGCGTTGGTCTCCACAAATTCCGTAACACAGGGTGAGCAAGTAGCATATATCTGGCAACCGCTGAAAGAACGTTATAACATACGTTTTGATTTTGCCTACCGCACTTTCCGATGGGATTCAGAAGTGAAGAATAAGAGAAAAGGGATAAGAAAGGTAAAGGGAAACGCTAAACGCAAGACAGCTCAGGTACATTGTGTGATTATCGGCTTCTCGCTATGCAAAAAGTCGCCTGCAAATCCTGTCATCTACTGTGCTGACGGCTCCAAGATTAGTTCAAAACACATCAACCCATACCTGCTGGATAAAGAAGACGCATTCATTCTACCAAAGACAAAACCACTATGCGAGGTTCCATATATGTTGTATGGCAACAAGCCCGCTGACGGTAATGGTTTTATACTCTCTGAGAAAGAGCGAGAGGAAGCTTTGACGAATGAATCATCTCTTGAAAAATACATACGTCCTTTGCTGGGAGCGAAGGAATTTCTTCAAGGTGAGCGCAGATATTGCCTATGGCTGGTAGGAGCAGACCCCAATGATTTGTACCATTCCCCTTTTATAAAACGTCGGCTAAAGCAAGTCAAGGATTTCAGGAGCAACAGCAAGAAAGCGGCTACTAACAATTGTGATAGTTCTCCTCTCTTCCAAGAGATTCGTCAGCCCAATTGCAATTACTTATTAGTGCCACGACATTCGTCAGAAAATAGAATCTATGTACCTATGGGCTTCATCAATCCACAATACATAGCAACAGATGCTGTGCAAATGGTGCCAAATGCATCGTTGTATGAATTCGGCGTTATGCAGTCACGAGTTCACATGGCATGGTTGAAAGCCGTTTGTGGGCGATTAGAGATGAGGTATCGTTACTCCAAAGACCTCGTTTATAATAACTTCCCTTGGCCTACGTCTTCAGAAGAAACTCGAGAAAGCATTTCAGACACCGCGCGAGCCATTCTTGATGCACGAAACATTCATCCAGGAAGTTCTCTCGCTGCCATGTATTCACCAATGTGTATGCACCAAGAGCTGCGAGAAGCACATGAACGTAATGATATTGCCGTGATGAAAGCCTATGGTTTTAATCTCTCATTATCTGATGATGAGATATTCGACCGTTTGTTCGCGATGTATCAACAATTGTTGCCAAAAAAGAAAAGAAAGAAGGCATCTAAACCTTCAACACTAAAGAAACATAGGCAACAAAAATCGAATGAGATCTGATATCCTCATTGCCCACGTTGGCGAATTCCATTTGGTAATAGAGATAAAAGGGTTGCAAACATAGCTTGATCCATTGCTAAAGCACCTCATTAGATACAACTGCAATAATGTCAACCATGCCACTTTCTTGAAAGCTGATTGGGAGTGATTGTCAGGTCTTGCCTGCCACTTCAAAACGTCTGTTTTCTATGACAAAGCCTCTCCGATGACAAGGGGAGAATACGGGAATAGGAGTGGTAAGACGATACCAATTATCGTAAATGTACAATAACAGCATTGATTAAGAGAGAACAGTAAGGGCGACCTACTTCTCGACTTTATCATCTTCGACGAAATTTTCAACAACGATGACAGCTCGTCGGGCGGCGGCTATTCAAACGGTGGCGGCGGCAACGGTGGTTGTACCACCATTGTCGCCGTCATCATCGTCTTCATCATTATCGTTGCCGCCTTTGGCGGTTACTGAGGGCATGAACGGTATCGCTGGACTACTGTGACGTTACAGCTCGACAGGCGTGTAGGGGAGGTCGAAGGCGTCGGCAACGGCTTCGTAGGTGATGCGGCCATCGACGATATTGAGGCCCAGACGGAGACCTTCGTCGTCGCGACAAGCTTGCTGCCAGCCCTTGTCGGCCAGGGCGAGGGCGTAGCGGAGGGTGGCGTTGGTGAGGGCGATGGTTGAGGTGTTGGGCACGGCGCCAGGGATATTAGCCACGCAGTAGTGCAGGATGCCATCGATGTCGTAGACGGGGTCGCTGTGGGTGGTGGGACGTGAGGTCTCGAAACAGCCGCCCTGGTCGATAGCCACGTCGACGAGCACCGACCCACGTTGCATCAGGCCGAGCATATCGCGTGTAACGAGGTGAGGCGCCTTGGCCCCGGGAATCAGCACGGCGCCGATGACGATGTCTGTAGTGGGCAGCTCTTTGCGGATGTTATGCTCCGTGGAATAGAGCGTGCGGACATTCACTGGCAGCTCGGCAGCCAGCTGCTTCAGACGCGGCAGCGAGATGTCGGCAATGGTGACGTCGGCACCCAAGCCGGCAGCCATGCGTGCTGCAGCTTCACCCACGACACCGCCTCCGAGCACCAGGACACGCGCCGGCCTCACGCCCGGCACACCGCTGATGAGCTTGCCCGAGCCACCCTTCGTCTTCTGGAGATAGTAGGCTCCGTTGAGGGCTGCCATACGTCCGGCCACCTCACTCATGGGGAGCAGCAACGGCAAGGTGCCATTGGGAAGCTGCACGGTTTCGTAAGCGAGGCAGACGGCATGGCTGGCCAACATAGCATCGGTGAGCGGACGGTCGCAGGCGAAATGGAAATAGGTGAAGAGCAACTGACCGGGGCGCACCAAGGCGTACTCCGGCTCGATAGGCTCTTTCACTTTCACAATCATTTCGGAGTGTGCGTAAACATCCTCGATGGACGGCAGCACCTGAGCGCCGCTGCGAAGATAGTCCTCGTCGGCGAAGCCACTACCCTCGCCTGCCGTGTGCTGCACGACCACTTGATGTCCGTGCCGCACCAGTTCGGCAACGCCAGCGGGCGTCATGCCGACGCGGTTCTCATTGTTCTTAATCTCTTTAGGAATTCCGATAATCATAGCTCAGAGTGTTTTAGTGGTTAAAAAAGTGTTTGCTGTATGATAAAACAAGCGACCGCCTTCCTGCACAAGAGCAGGGAAACGATCGCTTGGAGATTTTGTTATCAAGGACGCGAGGCGAGGTCTTCGAGGATGCGCCAGACGTTCATCAGGCCGCGAGGGACGTGGAAGCAACCTTTCCACTTACCGCCCTTGAGGGGCAGGAGGACTTCGCCTTGACGGTTGAGATAGCCATACCATTCGGGATATTCGGGGTCGCGGAAGTGGTTCCAGGTGTAGTCGTGAACGCGCTCGAACCACTTGAGACAACGCTCGTCACCGGTGAGCTGATAGCCCTTGATGAGCGAGATGAGCGTCTCGAGGTGTACCCACCACAGTTTCTGGTCGAACTCGAGCTCGTGGCGGGGCTTGCCGAGGCGGTCCATGAAATAGAAGATGCCGCCGAACTCCTTGTCCCAGCCGTATTCGACCTCTGCAAGGCAGATGTCCACTGCCTTCTGTATGAGTTCGGGACGCTGGAGGCGCTTGCCAAGATCCATGACAAACCACATCGCCTCGATGGCATGACCGGGGTTGAGTTTGCGGCCGTCGAAGCAATCGACAAGGTTGCCGTCCTTACCCAAAGCTTCGACGATGAGACCGAGCTCGGGGCGATAGAAGACGTCCATGACTTCGTGGAGGCAGTCGTCTATAGCCTTTTGCAAGAATGCGGGTTCCAAAAGGGCTTCAATCTCCAAAGCGACATTACAGAGGATCATGGGCAGGTCGAATGTCTTAAGGGAGCGTGCGCCGGTAGCGGCTTTGTTCCAACGACCTTTGGGATTATCGGTCTTGGAGAGGACGATGTCGAAGGTGCGCTTGGCGATGGAGGCGTATTCGGCAGAGAGCTCCTCTGGAGTGGCTGTATTACAGCCACACACACAACCGCGCTTGGCGGCTGAGGCGAGGGCGATGGAGAGTTGTCCGAAGGCGATGGTGGCGAAAGTGTAGGAGAAGATGTTGTAGGGCTCCACGAGGGGATGGCCTTCGCGATCGAGGGCGAAGTACCAGTTGAGGTTGCCGTCGTGGCCGTGCTTCTTCAGGAATTCGGCGCCTTGAATGGCGGCGTCGAGCCACTCCTGACGGGGCTCCACGGTGTTGTAGAGCTTGGCAAACATCCACACCTCGCGACCTTGCAGCCAGATGAACTTGTCGGTGTCGTAGACCGAGCCGTCGCGGTCGAGGCAGGTGAAATAGCCGCCGAAGTCCGTATCCTGGGATTTGTTGAGCCAGAAGGGAACTACGCGGTCGAGAAGCTCAGAGCGATACTGCTCCGCTAATTGTTTGAAGTTAACCATATAAGTACTGTTATTACATTAAATTGTTTTTCTTTTCTCACATATAATGGCCATGAATAGGGACATGTAATGGTCATAAATATTATATTGACTTATGCTCTTACCAAATATTCATAGTATTGAATTTATGGACATTATATGTACCTAATTCATGGACATTCGTGTGAAAAAAGAACTATTCATGTGAGTATTCTATTCCTTTGGCAACGTCTTCCATGTGAGCCCCGGCTGCTCCTTCGTCTGCGGCATGAAGATACTCAGGATGAGGGCGACGAGGACGCTGACGAGCATCGAGACGAAGCCGAAGAGGAGAAAGTTGGCGTTGGTGTAGAAATTCATGTAGAGAACCGTTGCCGTGCCGCAGAGGAAGCCTATGATGGCAGCCGTAGAACCGATGCGCGGGAAGAAGATGCCCATGAGGAACAGGCCGCCAATGGCGCCGCTGAGCAGGCCGAGGATGGTGTTGAAGTAGTCGAGCAACGATTGTATGTCAACCGTAGCCATCAGCCAGGCGATGGCCATACCAAGCAGACCGGCACAGATACCTGCGATGCGGGCGACATACACGGCCCCTCTCCCCGCTCCCCCCGTGGGGGGGAGAGCCTCGTTACTGGTTAAAGCCCTAGAGGATAAGGAGTCCTCCCCCCCACGGGGGGAGTTAGAGAGGGGCCTGATCTTAGCCCACAAATCCACCGTGAATGCCGTGGAGATGGAGTTGATATTGCTGGCGATGGTGCTCATCGTGGCAGCAAAGACAGCGGCGATGAGGAGGCCGGCGAGGCCGGCGGGCAGCTGACTCATCATGAAGAAGGGGAAGATGGCATCGCCCTTGGCCATGGTGATGTCGAGCTCGGCGGGATGAGTCTTGAAGAACGTGTAGAGGCCCGTGCCAATGGTGAAGAAGGCGATGGTGACGATGACGGACATCAGACCATTGGTCAGGATGCCGCGGGCAGCACTCTTCTCGTCGGAGGTCGTGAGGTAACGCTGGATGACGGTCTGGTCGCTGGTATAGCTGATGAGGTTGTTGGCAAGACCGCCGAGGATGACCACCCACCACGTGGCGTTGACGAAGTCGAACGGATGGTCGGGATCGAAGAGGAAGAGGCGGAACTTGTCGTTGTCGGTGGCTATCTGCCAGAAGTCCGAAGCGCCGTTGTCACCCGTATTCACGATAAGATATACGGCAGCAAGGATGGCACCGCCGACGAGGATGATGCCCTGGATGACATCGCCCCACACGACGGCTTCGACACCGCCCATCGTGCAGTAGAGGATGGTGATGAGGGCCATCAGCGCTATACATATATATATATTAATACCCGTGACAGCGGTCATGGCCAGCGACGGCAGGAAGAGCACGAGAGCCGTTCGAGCCACCATGAAGACGATGAACAGGATGCTGGCCATCAGACGCGTGGCGCTGTTGAAGCGGCGTTCGAGGTACTCGTAGGCCGTGGTGACATTCAGGCGGCGGAAGAATGGCAGGTAGTACTTGATGACGGGGAACGAGATCAAGAGGATGCAGATCTGCATCGGATAGTAGGTCCAGTCGGTGGCATAGGCTTTGGCAGGGATGCTCATGTAGGTGATGGCCGAAAGCATCGTGGCGAAGATGCTGATGCCGGCTGCCCACCAGGGGATGCGGCCACCGCCTTTGAAGAAGTCCTCGGTGGAGTTGGAAGCACGGCGCATGAAGTAGTAGCCGAGATAGACCATACCAAGGAGGTAGAGGATGAGGACGGTCCAGTTGAGCCATCCGAAGTGGGCCGTGTAACCGATGTCGACCCGTGTGACGTCAGACGAGCGCACGCCGGGTTTCTCCTCGCCGCCGATGACGAGGGCGGAGATAGCAGTGGCGGACGAACCGCCGCTAACTGAACCCAGGGCCGAGGCAGGCACGGACAGCACGGCGGCTCCGGCACGTGCGATGAGGGGCGAGTCGAATACTTCGGCCCACGAGTCGGTGACGGTGTGATAGACAAGGAGCGAGCGGCGGAACTGATACCATGCCGGCTCCTGTGTCATATAGGCATGAGCTTCCTCGCGCAAAGCGGCCAGGCGGTCGGCCGTGGTCGTAGTGTCTGCAATGAGGGCGTTGCGCTCAAGAGCTGCTTCGAAGATGTCCTTATTGACACCACCGAAGCAGAGGATGTGGGCAGCACCAGAGGGTATGGCGGAGGCGCCGACCAAAGACCCCTCTAAAGGCTCCAGACCCCCTCCCCGCTCCCCCTCAAAGGGGGAGAGTTGTATGTTTTGCTCATTGCCATCAATGCTTGAAAGGTGACCACCCTCCCCCTTTAGGGGGAGCGGGGAGGGGGTCTGGGAGGAGGTCTTAGAGTGGGTCTTTATCAGACTTGTTGCAAACCAATTCCCTTTCCTGGGATCGTAGTAGACACCGTTGGCGACAGCCTTGCCGTAGCGAGGATCGTAGCCACCGAGGAGATAGAAGTTGGAGCCGATGGCGCCTTTCTGCACGGCAGCAGCAGGTTGCACACGGGCAGGACCGGGCATATCCGGCAGCTCTTCCCAAGCAGCACCGAGTGGCCACTTCAAGCGGAAGGCCTTGCGATTGGGAATACCGTTGTGCTGACCTCCGGCCACGTAAATATAACCGTCGCCATAGGCCGCTGCGAAGTTGTCGAGGGCAACGGGCAGCAGGGGGATGTCCTGTTTCTGTATCTCAAAGCTTGTGCCCATGGAGAGCAGCACGGCAAAATCCTCGCTCTTCTGTCCGTCGGCTGTGCCACCGAGGCAGACGACACCCTCTGGCACCGTGACGCTGGCGCCATAGGCCAGACCGCATGAGAATGCACCGTCGCGTGACCAAGCGGGAGCGGAAGCAGCCTTGTTAGGACTATCCGCAGGCCATTCAGCCTTTGATGTCTCAGCGTTGAAATAAGTGGACTCTTCGAGGCCGATGACGTAAATATCAGTATAGAAGACCTTCTGCCCACCCTCAGCCGCCGGCGTGTCGGGGAAATTGCAGCCACCTGCCACGACCAAAAACGGCTTTTTATTATCGAAGCTGGGATAGCGGACTATGCCTGCAAAGGCGCCGCTGACGCCCTGACCGCCGAAAGCCGAGAGAGGAATGGCAGGCGTGAACGTAGCCGTATTAAAGCGGTGAGAAGCCTCACCCAACCGACCTTCCTGAGAAGAGCCGTCGGATGTTTGAGCTGATACAAGGCTTGACGAAAAGATTAATAGGAGAGAAAGTAAGGTGAGCTTCTTCATACAGCTATGGTACGTTTACGAACGGATTAGAACTTATAGATTACACTTACATCGATGCCTGAAGTAGCAAAACCGACGGCCGCTGATGTGGCGCCATTATCGATGTCGAGACCCAGAAGTCCAACATCGGCAGAGAGCTGCAGATGATCGCTGAAAGCATAACGCATAGAAGGACGTAAGCCGACGAAGGTGTTTGTGCCATCGCCAAAGACGATTTCCGATGTAGCTTTCAGATCGAAGAACAGCCTCGAGTTGTTCCAGCAGTTGAAGCGGACATAAGGATTCACCACGCCCCTCGCTTCTTCATCTGCGAGGAAAAGTCCAAGTCCTGTGCCTACGGCCCAACGATCGTTGAACTCATACCCGCAACCGGGCAGCAAGGTCATCGAGAAACTTTCGTAGCGATAGCCTAGACCTGCTGTTCCAGTGACAAAGAATTGAGCGCTGGCATTAGCGCAGAAGCCGGCCAGCACGAGCATCAACAAAAATATTTTCTTCATGATTCGCGTTTTTAATGAGTTGTAAATGAAAGGTTAAACGATGGTTACTTATTGCAATGATTGAAGAAGTCGATGGCTTCGAGTTCCTTGCGCAGCTGCACTTCCTCCTCGTCGGTGACGTTCTGGAACGGTGTGCGGTTGGGGCCGAGGTCGAGGCCGATGAGCTTCATGATGCGCTTGCCGCCGACGATGTTGCCGCGGAAGTGGCAGATGACGTCGATGACGTCCTGAGCATAGTTCTGCAGGGCACGTGCCTTCTCGAGGTCGCCGGCAGCCCAAGCCTCCTGAATGCCTACGAGGCAACGGCCATTATAGTTGGTTGTGCCACCGATGCCACCTTGAGCACCGCCCATAGCCAGACAAGGCAGGATGGTCTCGTCCTGACCGTGGAGCATGTCGAATTTGCCGTCCTTGTAGCGACGGCAGCGGTTGTACTCATAGAGACTCTCGAATGTGTACTTGATGCCGGCGAAGTTGGGGATGCGACCATCGACGGCCTGCAGGAAGTCGTACATCGAGAGGAAGGCACCGTTGAAGGCGGGGATATGGTAGAAGTAGAAGGGCAGGTCGGGAGCACCACAGGCTATCTCCTCGCAGTACTTAACGAGCTCTTCGATACGACCGACCTTGGGGAAGGGAGGAGCCATGGCTCCGATGCCGAAGGCACCGATTGCCTGAGAATGCTCGGCAAGGTTCTTTGAACTGCGTACACAGGTGCTGCCTACATGTACGATGACCTTGAAGTCCTCGAAACCCTTGGTAGCCGCCATCCAAGCCTCAGCAATCTGCTTGCGTTCGTCCTCGGTAAGCATATAACCCTCACCGCTTGACCCATTGATAAACACACCTTTAAGTCCGTTGCGCTGAAGTAGCGCTGCATATTCGGGAATGATGTCAAGATTGATGCTGCCGTCGGGGTGCATCGGGGTGAAAGGGGCGTCGATAAGACCTTTGATTTTTTCCATGATTGTAAGTTTTATTTGTTTGTCAGTTGTTGCTTTTAGCCTGATGAAACAGGTTGCTTTCTTCTTGCGCCTGCAAAATTAGTGCTTTGCGGCGAAAGCGCAAATTTTATTAGAAGAATATTTTTTCTGATGACTAATGTTTAGCTGTCAGCGACAGTTATTAGCAAGCGACCGACTGAGGTCTACTGCTTCTTCAGCTTAATGACAAAGCCGCCGGCCGGGGCCATCTGCACCTTCACCTGCGAGCCTTCATGGGTGATCGTCCGACTGAACACCTGCGGGCGCGGGCGACGGCCATAGCCTTCACGGCGATTGTCGGAGCTTGTGGCAAGCAACGGGAAGGATGCCTTGACATAGTCTTCGGCATTTTTGTCGGCATTGGGGCCGTCGGCATAGACCTCCACGAGGTAGTCAGCCGGCAACGAAAGCGAGAGTTCTGCAGCGAGGTCGCAGTCGAAGGCATACTCCTTATCGCCACATTGGCCGCCGATGTACCAGTCGTCCCCCACCCTTCGTGCCACCACGATGTGGTCTGCAAGGCGTGCCCTGAGGACGCGCGTCTCATCAACATCGTTGGGAATCGTGGCAAGGAAGCGAGTGTAGTCGGGTTCAGCCTCGTAGCGTGTAGCGGCGTCGGCGAGCATAGTGAGTGGCGAGTCGTGAACCACGTAAGTGGCCAGCTGATGACAACGCGTGCCCATAGACATCGGATGGGAATAGATATCCTTGAAATCCTTCATCTGAGCATTGCGCATGGCACCGGGCGTGTAGTCCACAGGGCCGGCCATACCGCGGATGAAGGGGAAGGTGACGTCGTAGAGGGGCATGTTCTTCTTGTCGGAATTCCATTTCACCTCTTCCATGCCGAAGACACTCTCGAAATTGACGACGTTAGGGAAGGTGCGGTTGAGGCCTGTGGGCTTATAGAACCCGTGGTAGTCGAGTATGAGATGATGGCGGGCACAGGCTTCAGCTATGCGGTAGGCCATCTCCACTGCCGTTTGGTCGTCGCGGTCGAGGAAGTCGACCTTGAAGCCTCGCACGCCCATGTCGGCATACTTGCGGCAAGCCTCTTCCAGATGCTCATCGAGGACATTGAACACCGTCCAAAGGATTATGCTGATGCCTTTTCCCCGGGCATAATCTACGAGGGCCTTAATGTCGAGTTCGGGAATGGCATTCATTATGTCGGCCTTCGACGAATCGTACCATCCCTCGTCGAGGATCACATACTGAAGCCCGAAGCGCTCTGCGAAATCAATATAATATTTATATGTGTCCTGGTTGATGCCCGCACGGAACGGTACACCACTGAGCTCCCAGTCGTTCCACCAGTCCCAAGCGCTCTTGCCGCCATGGATCCATGAGGTATCACCGATACGATTAGGCGCTGCAAGGGCATAGACGAGGTTTGAGACAGGCATCTGGCGGTCGTCGGTGGTCACGCTGAACACGCGCCAGGGGAATGTGCGACGGCCGGAGGTCTTGGCTATAAAGTCCTCGGTCTCTGCCACATGGCTCATGCCGCGATAGCGGTAATAGTCCATCTTCTTGGGATACCGGGCAAAGGTGCCCTGGAGACGATTGCCAGAGGGCTGCAGGAAGAGTCCGGGATAGCCTTCGAGGTCGGCCTCGGTGACGGTGACTTTGGCCTCTTTCAAGTCGATGGTCACAGGCAGGAAGGCCCACTGCCGGGGCAGTTGCGAAAGAGTGTCGACAGTGTAGATATTCTGGAACGCCATGGCCTCAGGCTTCTTCTCGTTGGTTGAGTAAGCGAGATAGGTCATCGGGTCGCCCTCAGGAGTGATGCCGAACGTCTCCTCGCGGATGACCAGTGGCCGCTTGGCAGTCTGAACGAAACGGTAGGCGAGGCCTTCATCGTAGAGACGCACTTCGAGGTTAAAGAGGTCGTTGAGGCGGTAGGTGGCGACGTTGTAGGTCACGGAGAACTCACGCTGGCGGTAGGCGAAGGCGTCGATGTGCTCGCGGCGCGTCTCGCGGCTGAGGAGTTTCAGCTTTGTAGCGCCCGCTTTGGCTTCCGTCTGCAGCATCCCGCCGGCATAGAAAAGTTGACGGCCGTCGAGGTTCAGGTTGAAACCAGGCTGCTGGCCGTTGAGGCTGACGTCAGCCGTGAGGCGCCCGCTGGGCGAAGTGAAATGCCCAGAGGCTGTGACGACGATGTCGTAGGGGAAACGGTCGCTGATAGTGCGCTGGCCGCCGGCTCCCGGCTGTGCGCCCTGACGGCCGCGGCGCTGGGCTGACTGTGCGCCGTCCTCATGGCGCTTCGAAGGTGCACCCATAACGATTAAATAGAGTTCGTTGACATCGCGGTCGCGGGGCGCGGTGAACGAGGCCTTGCCTTTAGCAGCTTTCTGAGCGGGGGAATAGACGAAACTGCCGTCGGACATCTGCGCTACGAAGCCATAGCGCCAGCCGTCGGTGGGGAGTGCCTGGCGGCCCTCGAAATCAACCTCGATGCGCTCGCCGCGCTGAGGCTTGGGCATCAGTCTGGCATCGAAACCGCCGGCCTCGGGGGCGCCGGCCTCATCGAGCTGCGGCCAGCGACCGGCATAAGGACGGGTGTTGGCATAGGCGTGATGGAAGTCGAGGAATACGGTGTGGCGGTGGGCCTCAAAGAGCTCATCGTTGAACTGCTCTACGCTGAGGCCCGCCAGGCGCATGTAGGCGTCGGCCGGATCTTCGGGGTTCTCGGCTGTCTGATAGATTCGCGCCATGATGTCCAGCCCTCGCTGCTGGCTCCACCACTCGAGGACGTAAGGCGTATGATAGACGTTCTCCCACGAAAAGAGCGCTTTGTGGGGCTGACGCTGATAGGCTTGCCAATGGAATAGCTCGTCCTTGATCCAGTCGGGGTTGACGTGCCATAGCATCCACTGCGATGTCATTTCGAAGAAGCCGCCGCCGAACCAGCGCGGGACGTCGGGCTGCTGTGCATCCTGGGTATCAATGAATTGTGTGTCCTGACCAGACGCCTGCCTCTCGGTGTCAGGTAAGATGCCAGCCTTAGCGCGGCGGTCGCAATGCACCTGCATCTGGAAACTGTGGCCGAGCTCGTGGGCGACGCAGTTGAGGCGGCGGTCCTGGATGCGGTTGGGCGCCACCCAGAAGGCTCCAATCACCTCGTCGTAGTCGCCGCCGTAGGCAGTGCCTTCGAGCGAATAGTTGAGCATGACCATCATACGATAGCGGTCGGCAACGGAGCCTGCATGGATGAATTTCAGCGAGTCGCGGTAGAAGGCATAGAACTCCTCGAGGCGCTCGGCAAGGTTGTCGAGGTCGACGCGCATGGGACGCCCTTCGAGGCGCGGGGGATTGCTCAGGTCGGAGCCGAAGCCGCGCTGCCAGAAGATGGCAAAGTTGGGCGTGAGACGCATGCGCGAGTAGCTCCACTGCGCCGTGTCGCTCTCGAAGTCGTTGGTTCTTAGCTCCGTAGGAATGTAGATTTGCTTGCCAGGGATGTCTATGGCAAAAGCGCCTACGGATATTGCCGCGGCAGCAATGGTAGTGAGGAAACGATTCATAGTGACGAAAAGCTGATTATAGGTTTTCTGCCGACAAAGATACTATTTTTATCTCTACGCGCAAATTATTTTGCCGTTTTCCTTTTAGGTACAAATCATTTCAACTGGCAGAGGTGATGAATTAGTGCTGTACGATAAAAAAAGCTGAAGGGCGTAACGCCGAAATCGCTATAGCTTATAGCCGGACACGCCCAGTCTCTCGAAAGTAAAACAACTTGTTTTACCTCAACTTGACCGGCCGTATCGGCTGATGCGACCGCAAGGATTGTGCTGTCTCACTGGTGAGACTGGCCATAGATTACGGCTGGATTTAGCCTTCCGACCTGCTGCTATATTCAATGCCTGCACTACAGGCTCGGAAAAAAACAGGGGAAATGATACAATTATTTTAGGTTTTATATGCTTTATTTATAATTTAATGTGTAAATTTGCATCGCAATAGTAAAACACACGACTGAATGAAACTCAAAAAAAGAAGCATGAAAGTGAGCCGTTCACGTGTGCAGGCTGGCCGGTTGGGCCGTGCCATGGCCTTGACCGCCATGCTCGTTGCTTTCACGACGGCTACTGCGCAAACCAATACGACCAAGGATAAGACGTCGGTGCCCATGCAACAGGTGACACCACAGCGGCCACAGGGCCAGCTGCCGGCCGGTGAACTGATTGTGCAGGGAACGGTCAAGGACAGCCACGGCGAGACGCTCCCCATGGCCAGCGTGCGCGTCCGTGAGACAAAGGCTGGAGCCGTGGCCGATGCCGACGGCAACTTCGTCATCGGTGTGCCGCGTGGACAGGCGGTGACGCTGGACTTCTCCTACGCCGGCATGAAACCGACATCGAAGAAGTACGACGGCAAGCGCAACTACACGAAGGAAATCATCGTGCTGCAAGAGAGCGGCGACATGGAAGAAGTGGTTGTCACGGGTCTGTTCGACTATAAATCGTCGACCTTCACCGGCTCGGCTGTCAGCTACTCGCAGGAGGACCTGAAGCTCGTAGGCAACTCCAACGTGCTGAAGATCATCCAGTCGCTCGACCCGTCGTTCATTGTCGACATGAACAACATCAACGGCTCCAACCCCAACTATATGTCCGACATCACCATCCGCGGCAAGGCTTCGTTCGGCGGACTCCAGGGCGAATACAGCGGCAACCCCAACGCGCCGCTCTTCATCCTCGACGGTTTCGAGGCCACTCAGCAGCAGATCTTCGACCTCGACATGAACCGTATCAAGAGCGTCACCATCCTCAAGGACGGCGCAGCCAAGGCCATCTACGGCTCCAAGGCCAGCAACGGCGTCATCGTCGTAGAGACCATCCTGCCCGAGGCTGGCCGCCTGCGCATCACCTACACCGGCGATGTCAACATGGAACTGCCCGACCTTACGACCTACGACCTCTGCAACGCCGAAGAGAAACTGCGCGTAGAGCAGAACGCAGGGCGCTACACTTCAGCCTCACCCTACTATCAGGCACTGCTCGACGAGCAATACAATGCCATCGCGGCCAACATTGCTCGCGGCGTCGACACCTACTGGCTGTCGCAACCCTTGCGGTCGGGCGTGGGCAACAAGCACACGGCTTACGTCGAAGGAGGCACCGAGGAGATGCGCTATGCCGCCAACCTGATGTACAACAATGTGGCCGGCGTGATGAAGGAGTCGGGGCGCAAGACGCTGCAAGGCAACATCAACCTGAGCTACCGCTACAAGCAATGGATGTTCCGCAACTCGCTCTCGGTCACCGGCAACAACGCCGACGACAGCCCCTACGGGAGCTTCTCCGATTACGTCACCGTGAATCCTTATTTCACCTCGACGGATGCCTTCGGCAACGTGCAGAAGGTGTTGGGCACCTACACTTCGCCTGGCGCCAACGGCAGCACCACGACCTACTACAACCCGCTCTACAACGCCACGCTCGGCACCAAGAACTTCTCGAAGTACACCGAGGTGGTCGAGAACTTCTACCTCGAATACCGCCCCATCGACGACCTTCGCTTCACGGCTCGCCTGGGCTATACCCACCAGAACAACAAACGCGAAGATTTCTATCCGGGCGACCACACACGCTTCAACGACTGGACGGGCGACCGCTACTTCCAGCGCGGCAGCTACGCCATCACCAACGGCGAGACCAACAGCCTCAGCGTGGACCTCACGGGCAACTACTCCCACACGTGGGACAAGCACCTGTTGCTGGCCAACGCCGCCTACTCGATGCAGTCGGCCAGCAGCAACAGCGAGGGCATGACAGCTTGGGGATTCCTCAACAACCACGTCGACTACATCACCTTCGCCAAGCAATATGCTGAGGGCGGCAAGCCCTCTGGCGCCGAGAGCCGCACACGTTCGCTCGGCATCACTGGCGCCGCCAACTACAGCTACGACGAGCGCTACCTCTTCGACGTAAGTCTGCGCTTCAACGGCTCGTCGGTGTTCGGCTCGGACAACCGCTGGGGTACGTTCTGGAGTGCGGGTGCGGGCTGGAACCTCCACAAGGAACACTTCATGCGCGACGCCACGTGGCTGAACCTCTGCAAGTTCCGCGTCACCTACGGCCTCACCGGCAACCAGAACTTCTCGCCCTATCAGGCCAAAGCCACCTACAAGTTCTACGACAATATCATCTACGACAATATCTCGGGCGCCTACCTCATGGGAATGCCTAACCCGAACCTGAAATGGCAACAGACGGGCGACTTCACCGTGGGACTCGACCTCGGGCTGTGGAAACGCCTGAACCTGCGCTTCGACTACTACGACAGCCGCACGCGCGACGCCCTCATCGCCATGTCTATCCCCACGTCGACGGGCTTCACCTCCTACATGGAAAACCTCGGCAACGTGCAGAACCGAGGCATTGAGGCCACCGCCAACTGGCGCTTCTACCAAAGCGGACAGTCGTACATGAGCCTCACAGGTAGCATCGCGCACAACGTCAACAAGGTGACGAAAATCAGCGATGCCCTCTCGACCTTCAACCGCGAACAGGACGCCGAGAACACCACCTCGCCCATCATCCGCTACGAGGAAGGGCAGTCGATGAGCGTCATCTGGGCGGTGAAGTCGTTAGGCATTGATCCAGCGACAGGCCGCGAAATGTTCGTCAAGAAGGATGGCACGACGACCTACGACTACACCACCGACGACTACATCATCGGCGGCGACTCCAACCCCAAGGTGCACGGCACCTTAGGCTTCAACGGCGAGGTCAAGGGCATCGGTCTGAGCCTGCTGCTGAGCTATCAGATGGGCGGCGACTTCTACAACCAGACGCTCGTGGACCGCGTCGAAAACGTCAACATCGCCGGCAACGTAGACCGCCGCGTGTTCTCCGACACGTGGAGCCAGCCGGGCGACGTGGCGCTCTACAAGCACATCTCGGCCACGCCCACCACGACGTATGCCTCCACGCGCTTCATCCAGCGCAACAACATGCTCGACCTGACCACGCTCTCGGCCTACTACGACTTCAAATACTGCAGCTGGCTTCAGCGCATCAAGCTCGAACGCCTGCGCGTGACAGCCTATATGAACGACGTCTTCCACCTCTCCACCATCCGTGCCGAGCGCGGTCTCAGCTACCCCTACGCCCGCACCTTCTCGCTGGCGGTGACGGCTACGTTCTGACAAGTGAAAAGCGAAAAAATGAAAATGAAAGTTTCATTAGGATTTAAGAAGATTATGAATCATAAACAACACATTATAGTAAACTGGTGCAAGAGCCAAGTGAAGAGTATTTTTTATTTTTCACTTTTCACTCTATCACTTTTCACTCTCACCAGCATGACCAGCTGCAACGACTGGCTCGACGTGCAGCCTCGGTCGCAGGTAGAGGACACCGAGCTCTTCGAGAGCGAAAGCGGCTTCAAGGAGGCGCTGGCAGGCGTCTACTCGTCGATGGTCAACAGCGGCACCTACGCCAAGGAGGCCACCTATGGCTTCATCGGCGTGCTCGGCCACGAATGGGACTTCTACTACGCCAGCCAATACGACGACGCTGCCGCCTTCGACTACGACGCCGCCTACCCTACGAACTATATCCGTGCCATATGGGCCAACAACTACAGCGGAATCGCCAACGCCAACAACCTGCTGGCTCACATCGATGAGAAACCAAGCCTCTTTGCCGCCGACAACCACGATGTCATCAAAGGCGAAGCGCTGGCCTTGCGCGCCTTCCTCCACTTCGACCTCCTGCGCTGCTTCGGCGTCAGCTTTGCCGTGAACGCCGACCAGCCTGCCATCCCCTACTCTACCGCGCTGAGCTACCGCGTATTCCCACAACTCACCGTGCGCGAAGTGGCCAACGCCGTGCTCTCCGACCTCCAAGCTGCCGAAGCACTCCTCGAGAAGGCCGACCCGATAGTAACGGGCCGCGAGATCACCGAGAGCATAGACAACGGCTACTTGCTCAACCGACAGTTGCACCTCAACTACTACGCCGTGAAGGCTCTTGAGGCACGCCTCCACATGTGGAAAGGCGACTACGACCGTGCTCTCGAAGCTGCCGACGTCGTGCTCAACGCCGATAAGTTCCCCTGGGCCACCGTGGCCAACCTGCAGGCAGGCTACGACCGCTGTCTGGCCACAGAACACCTGTTCGCCCTCAACAATCTGACGCTGAAAGCCGACGTTGCCGACCGCTACTTCGACGATGGGTCGCAGTACAGCTTTGCCGTGACGCGCGACCGCCTGCTCGACTACTTCGACAACGCCACGCAGGACTATCGCTACACCTTCCTCTTCAAGTCCGGCTCTTCCACCCATGCCAACAACCGCTACCTGATGAAGTACGACGAGCCAGCTGGCTCCAACACTTTCTACAACTATAAGATGCCGCTCATACGCATCGCCGAGATGGTCCTTATTCGTGCCGAAGTGCTCTATCGCCAAGGCAACACCGACGGCGCACGTGCAGCCCTCAACCAGCTGCGCACAGCTCGCAACCTGCCTGCCATGAGCGAGCTGCCCGCCGACTTCGAGCTGGAGCTCATCCGCGAATACCGTCGCGAGTTCCTGGGCGAAGGACAGCTCTTCTTCCTCTACAAGCGTCTGAACCGACAGAACATCCTCTACTCCGACGTCGATGCCGTAGCCGAGAAGGTCTACACCTTCCCACTGCCCATCACCGAGACCGAGGCCGCACAGAGGGAGGCGAACAAGTGAGGAATGAAGAATGAAGAATCTGCAGCCCTACCCTCCCCTCGGGTTAATCAGAAGGGTGACAAAAAAAACTCAGACATTATGAAACTACAAGATAAGCAAGGAAACAAAGTAAAGAAGAAGGCCATTGTGAAAAGTAACTCTTATTTTTCACTCTTCACGCTTTCACTTTTCACTCTCGTCAGTCTGTCAAGCTGCTCGAAAGAGGAAGTCTCGACCTACGACACCAGCCATACCAGCCTCAACATCTGGGTGGGTAACGCCGCCGGCGCCGTCTTCGAGACAACGACCTACAACTACTCCTACGCCTACGAAGAAGGCGCCGTCACCTTCTACGCACAGATTAGCGGCATGCCTGCCGACCACGACCGAACGTTCCACCTCCAGCCCTTCGGCGGCGACTCCGCCCTCATGGTCAACACCATCCGCACCGAGGACTACGTCATCCCTGCCGGTCAGATAGGAGGCACCTATCAGGTCTACTTCAACAGCCTGAAGCTCTCGTCGGCCGACCTCTTCACCACTCGCGACGGGCGCATCAACTTCCGCGTAGTGCCCGACGAAGCCTTTGAACTCGGCACTGAGAACCACCAGCAGTTCACCGTAGTGCTGAAGAACTACCTGGCCAAGCCCGACAACTGGGACGCCGCCAACTTCCCGCGCATACCACTCTCGCGCTACTTCGGCACCTACAGCCGCGTGAAATACCAGTTCATGATTGAGCACCTCGGGCTCGTCGACTTTGAGATCAACTACAACACACAGACCGCCTACGACGAGGAGACAAACATCGTCTCGGCCGTCTATGCCGTTCACCTCCAACAGCTCATGCAGCGTGCCCTCAACGAGTACAACGCCTCACACGACGAGCCGCTGACCGATGAATTTGGCAACCCCGTGACGTTCTAATGACGAATGACAAATAACGAATAACAAATGAAAGTTACTTCTACTGCTGCCTTATACACAATAACACGTCGAGTGTGTTGCCGTTTCACGGCAACCCTCGCCACCCTCGCCACCCTCGCCCTCAGCACAGCGAGCTGCTACGACGACCAAGGCAACTATGACTACCACGAGCTCGACGCCGTAGCCATCGACACCACCGACGCCGGCATACAATCGGAGTACGCCATCATGCGCTTCGACACCCTCGTGCTGGAGCCGCGCGTGACGTTCCGAGGCGAAGAAGTGAAAGCCGACGAGGCACCGCTCGACTACACCTGGACCATCTTCAGCGCCACATCGGGCTCGGGAGCAAGCGCCGTCATCGACACCATCGGCACAGAGCGCAAGCTCAACGCCGTCATCAGCCGAACGGGCGGCAACTACTTCGTACAGCTCACCGTGCAGAACCGCAACGACGGCATACGCCAGTTCTGGCGCGTGCCCGTGGCCGTGAGCGAGGTGTTCGACGGCGGATGGATGGTGTTCTACGAGCGCACCGACCAGCCGGGCTACTCCGACCTCGCCCTCATCTACAATCCCTGGACCAAGCTCAACGTCAACTACAACCGCTACTACACCAACCTCTACGAGACCACCAACGGCGAACCGCTACAAGGGCATCCCATCCGTAGCCTCGACATCGCCGTGTCGCTCGCCTCGGGCAACAACTACGTCGGTCTCTGCACCGACTACACCCTCGTGGGCGTCAGCGAGAACGGCATCATGAAGGCTCTGGAGTTCAACGAGTTCTTCCACGAACCGCCAACCTCGATGCAGCCCACATGGTACGGCCAGCACGGCTCGGGCGTCATGAGCGGCCAGAGCTCTGAGGTGCTGCTCAATGCCAATCAGATCTACACCAACACCTACTCGTTCAGCGCCACCGAGGGCCGCGCCACCAAGTTCGGCGTGCCCAAGTTTGCCGACGGCATCGGCGAGCTGGCGCCCTGGAATGCAGAGATCCCCAACACGCTCAACTACGGCATCGTCGTCTACGACAACACCTACCACCGCTTCCGCTATGCCGCCTACAACAGCGCACAGCTCGAGGAGTTTGCGCCGCAAGACCCCTCCATCGCCGCTTTCGACATCAACAACACCGGCATGGACTTCGTCATGGCCGACTGGGGCAAGGGCACCAGCCAAGGCGTAGGCCTCCGTCCCTTTGATTATATAATTATGGAACGCGCGGGCGCGCGCTATCTCGCCGTCACCAACTTCTCCTCGTCCTATCCTCAGGACACCAACATCGGCGTAGGCCTCTACCCGATGAGCGACCTCTGCCCCGACGTCGCCAATGCCACCACCATGTCGGCCAGCCACGTCGGCAGCTTCATCTACTATGGTGCCGGCAACAAGGTCTACACCTTCGCCTACGACAGCCGGCAACCTGCCACCGTGGCCTGGACGGTTCCCTCGGACGACGAAGAAGTCACCTGCGTGCGCATCATGAAATACTACCATGGAACCATCTACGGCTACGGCATGGTGCCCACGTCCGACCGCCTCGTACACATCGCCACCTACAACCGTTCCACCGGCCAAGGACGCGTCTACGAGTACCTCATCAACCCCGCCAGCGGCATCCTCGCCACCGACCGACACTACGAATACCCCATCCCCGGCCGCGTGAAGGACATGGCGTGGAAATTCTCGATGCAATAAACCTTCTTCCATACGATTTGTCATAACAACAACCAACATAAAGCAAATGAAACGACTAACAACGACCCTCTTTGCCTTGATCATCGCTCTGGGAGCTATGGCACAAGGCGTCGCCTTCGAGCCCGAAGGAACAACCCTCGAACAGGCATCGGCCAAAGCCAAAGCCGAGAACAAACTCATCTTCCTCGACTGCTACACACAGTGGTGCGGCCCCTGCAAGAAGATGACCAGGGACGTGTTCCCGCAAGAGAAAGTGGGCGCCTACATGAATCCCAAGTTCGTCAGCATCAAGATCGACATGGAAGGCACCTACGGCGCTCCGCTGGCCAAGAAACTGCAAATCCAGGCCTACCCCACCTTCGTCATCTTCAATGCCGACGCACAGGAAATCTCACGCTTCCTCGGCTATCACGCCGCTGACGACTTCATCAAGGTCGTAGAAGAGAAAAGCGCCGACAACGCCTCCACGGCTCTCGAACAACGCTGGAAGGCCGGCGACCGCGACCCGCAGTTCCTCATGGAATACCTACAGACGCTCACCGCCTCCTACAAGGGCGACGAGGCCAACGCCGTAGCCGAAGCCATCCTCGAAGGCAAAGAAGAGACCTTTGCTGCCGACAGCACCCTCCGCATGATCTTCTTCCGCAACATCAACAACCCCTTCGCCAAGTCGTTCGTCTACACCGCCCAGCACCCCGAAGCCCTCTCGGCTGCCGTAGGCGAGATGCCCGTGAAGATGAAGATACAGAACGTCCTCTCGGGCTTCCAACGCCAACTCATCAACGAAGCCGACGGCACAGCCACCCTCGACGAGGATGCCTTCGGGCGCTACCAGGCCCTGCTGGCCGTGCTCGGCGTGAAGAATGCCGACCACTACCGCCTCTCCACACTCATCACCCTCTCCGAGAAGCAGAAGAACTACGACGCCTACCTCAACTACATCCGCGAATATCTCTCCAACCCCAACCTTGATGCCGACGACATGCAGCTGGCCAACTGGACAAAGCCCTTCGCCGACCCCAATGCCGAGACAAAATACAAGGAGCAGATGAAGAGCATCCTGGCACAACGCATCAGCGAGATCAAGTCAGGCAAGCGCAAGGCACAACGCAAGGTAGGCAACATGATGCTCTCACGCCCCACCGACGAGCTGCTTGAGATGATCATCAATGCCCTCGACGGCAAGATGCCCGGACAATAGTCTTACAGGCATCTGCCTTAGACAAAAAAGTCACGCACCCAAAAGTTGTTGGATGCGTGACTTTTTTTATCTACCCGCAAATATTCTATGGCGACTACAAAGCTGTTGAGTCTTGAGTAGTCCTTAAGAATTCAACGATTGAAGCGATCTCGCCATCGACACCATCGGCGGTGGTCACGGAGACAGTGCGGGCACCAGTGACGAACTCGCCCGTGAGCGGGTTGCGGATGTGGCGGCGACTAGCGCTGGCATTACCAGAGGTGGTTAGGCAACTGCCAGAGGGAATATCGGAAGGGTTTTGGCCGAGGCTGAGGATGGAGCTGTTGCCGAGGTTGACGAGGGCGTCGGCGATGCCAAAGGCTGACAGCAGCTGACGCAGGCGTTCGAGAGCATAGCCCTTGAGAATACCGGAGAGGTCGAGAACGAAAGACCCACCCCGCCCTACGGGCACCTCTCCTGCAAGGGAGGGGGACTCCGGGATGGTGACAAATAAAGACCCACCCCGCCCTACGGGCACCCCTCCCGTGAGGGAGGGGAGGCTGGCGCGCGAGATGGCGGTGGTGCCAGCGGTGGCGGTGAAGGGTTCAAGATGGATTGTGTTGACGAGTCCGGGATAGAAGCAGGGACTGTTAACGGTGATATCAAAGAGGCCCTCGGTCTCTTTGTTGGCCTGCAGACAGCGGGAAAGCAGATTGAACAGCTCTGGGGAAAGCACAGCGGAGCCTGTTGAAACAGCCGACCGGACGGCTACAGACAACTCGCTCTCAGGGTCGAAGCGGTTGCCCATCCGCTCCACTGCAAGGAGCTCGTCGCGCACGGCCACCTCTGCCGCCTCGAACTCCGACTCCTCGAACTGGCCGAGGAGCAAGAGGTCGACGCGAGTGTGCAACGCCGTGAACCAAGCGTAGTAACGGTTGGCCTGCGGCAGACGGCGAAAGAGATGTGCCAATAGTGGAAACGGAATTAGTGCTGATGATTGTGCTCAGCGTTACGGACCCTACGGCGCTGACCGCGCTCTGGACGGTTGGAGAAATCCTTGATTTTGATGTTCTTGAAGTGAACCTCGTCGCCATGGTCCTGCAGTAGGATGTGGCCTTCGCTGGCGTTGCCGAAATTGGGCCAGTCGCGGTACTTGCTGTAAGCCACGAGGGCGTCCCACTCCTGATCGTTGCGGTTGTACTCGAGGAGCTTCGTGCCGTTGAGCCAGTGCTCGACGTGGCGGCCACGCACGATGATGAGGGCGGTGTTCCAGACGCCGATGTTGAAGGGCTTCTGCGCGGGAGCGGGGATGAGGTCGTAGAGCGAACCGAGCTTTCGGTTGCCTTTGACGCCGAGTTTGGCATCGGGGTGGCGCTCGTCGTCGAGAATCTGGAACTCGCAACCGATGGCCGAGCCCTCGCCTTTATTCAGGTCGGGGTCGACGAAATATTTGATGCCGCTGTTGGCGCCGTTGGTAATCTTGAAATCGACGCTTAGCATGAAGTTGCGGTACTTGCGCGTAGTGACGATGTCGCCGCCGTTGGTGCTCTCGCCGCCGCCAGCTTTATGCACGATGAGCTCGCCGTTCTTGATGCTCCAGCCGTTTTCGGGGAAATGGTCGAGCTTGGCGCCGCGCCAGCCGTCGGTGGTCTTACCATCCCACAGCAGCTGCCAGCCATCGGCTTGTTCGCGAGCCGAGAGTGTGTTGTCGATAGCGTTGACCTGCGGCACCTCGGCATCTTCGGGCGTGATGAAGTTGACAACGTCTTTCGTGCAGATGCGGATATTGCGCCAGGCGATGGTCTTGTCTTCCTTGCTGGCATCCTTGCCGATGGCGTGAACCTGCAGAGCAATGAAACCGCTGGCATCGGCGTCATCGAAGAGATCAGCACAGGCTATGCCGTTTACCCACGTGCGTATGCGGTTGCCTACGGCTTCGATGCGGGCGCTATTCCATTCGCCGTTCTTGAAAGCCTTCTGCGCGGCGGTGTTCTTGATCATAGGATAAAGCCAGCCACGGCGGGCCTCATCGTAGATACCACCCGTCCAGGCACGGGGTACGGGATCAATCTCAAACTGATAGCCATGGACGCGCCCTTTCTGGTAAGACTTCAGGCTATGGCTTCGCAACTGTACGCCCGAGTTGAGGGCGTCGTCGACGAGGAACTCGAACTCGAGGATGAAATCGCCATAGTTCTGCTTCGTGCAGAGGAAGGAGTTGTCGGTGTTCATCTTGGAGTAGCCTACGATGGTGCCGTTCTCTACTTTGTAGGTGGCTTTGCCGCCGCGCTGAGTCCAGCCGGAGAGGTTTTTGCCATTGAAGAGGGGCGCCCAGTCTTGGGCTGAGAGGGGGGAGAGGGGGAAAAGGAGAAGTTGCGATAGAATCGCAACAGAAAGGACGGAACGGACTGTTTTCATATCGATATAAATCAAGCAATTATACAATCAATTATCAATGGTCAATGATCAATGGTCAATTATACTTTGGCAATTCTATAGAACTCTTCCCAGCCTTTGCGCGGGGGCAGGCCGCCGGCGAGGAGGGCGTTGGCAAAGGCGTTGTTGGTGAACTGCTTGGTGCGGGGGTCGAAGAAGAGCTGGGCGTTGAGGCGCTGTGCGATGACTCCGAGGCAGAAGACCTGCGAGAGGACGCCATTGACCTCGAAGGGCGAGCGCGTTTTCTCGCGCCCCATGCAGGCAAGCAGGAAGTTCTCCTGATGGTTGCTTGGGCTCTTAGGCACTTCGGGCAGGCGGCCCTGCATCTCGCGCGCTTTCTCTTCGGGGATGATAGAGAGCGTGCTGCCGTGGCTGCCACCTTTAAATATAAGATCGCGCGTGTAGATGATCTTGCCGGGGTTGAGTTGTGCGCGCGGTGTGTCGCCCTGATTCGTGGAGGGGATGTTGGCGTTGTACTCCGACCCGCCATAGCCGGCGGGCAGCGGTGGTAGGTTATCGAGGCCGTCGTACCACGTGATATCGACAGGCGGCATATTACCACGGGCTCCGAAGCGGAAGAGGATCGTGCTGGAATATGGAAAGAAGAAGTCGTTGTGGGCCTTCTGGTTGAGGAGCGTTACTTCGTAAGGAAGTCCGAGGTCGAGGAACTCGTGTACGGTGTCAAGGATATGAGCACCCCAGTCGCCGAGGGCTCCCATGCCGAAGTCGTACCACGAGCGCCATTCGCCCTGATGATATTTGGAAGAATAGTCGTGCCACTGTGCCGCGCCGAGCCAAGTGTCCCAGTCCATGCCTTGCGGCAGTGCTTCAGCATCGGGCAGATGCTTGATATTGGGGTCGAAGCGGTGCCAGCGGCGGCTGTTGTTCATGTGGGCCGTCACGGCGGTAACGTCCTTGATGATGCCCGCTTCCTGCCACGCCTTGAACTGGAAGTAGTTGGCCTCGGAGTGACCTTGGTTGCCCACCTGCGTCGCCAGTTCGGGGTGGCGACGTGCCATCTGCATGAGCAGTTCGGCCTCATAGAACGTGCGCACCATGGGCTTCTCGAGATAGATGTGCTTGCCATGGGCGAGGGCCATCATGGCTATCGGGAAGTGAATGTGGTCGGGCACGGCAGCCACTACGGCCTCGAAATCGCCTGCCGCCTTCTCGAAGAGCTCGCGGAAGTTGCGGAAGCGCTTGACCTTTGGGAACTGGCTGAGCACCTTCTGACACTGTTTGCCGTCGAGGTCGACATCGCAAAGGGCTGTTACTTCGACCATGCCAGTGCGCATGAAGTCATCGAAGTCCTGCTCGCCACGGTTGCCGATACCGATGAAAGCTACTTTCACTTTCTCTTTCTTTGCATCGGCGCGCTCGCGCGAGGTCATTAGGTTGGGAGCTGCTGAGGCAGCTAAGGGAAGATTGCTCAGGGCAAGGCCTGCCGCGCCTGCGCCAAGAGTCTTAAGAAAAGTTCTGCGGTTTGTCATCAGGTTGGGATTTTTATTTTGTGATTGCTATTAATAGCGGTAGTGATGGTGGCGCTGCCTGTGGGATTGCGACTTAGGGCGATAGCCGAACAGGCGGGCGACGCCAAAGCAGAGAAGCCGCACGACGACCCACACGGCATAGAGCACTGCGGTGGCCTCAAGGACGTAGAGGATGGACGTCCACAGCTCGCTCAGCGGAGAGTCGTAATGGATGATGGCGTAGATGTTGAGACCAACAGCTATGATGAAGCAGACGAGCAGCGAGAGCAACTCGGTGCGGATGCGGCGGGAGGGGATATAGAAGTAGGGCACGGTAGTCATGAAGAGGGAAGAGTGAAGAGTTAATAATGAAGAATGAAGAATGATGAATGACGAATGATGAATGATGAATGAAACTTACATCAGTTCCTTCCATTCTCTCCCCCTTTGGGGGAGCCGGAGGGGGCTTTTGTCTTATATGGCTCATAGTCAATGTGCATCGTTTCCGGGAATGTCAAGGGTTTGCCTTGCACGATGGTCTCGTGGCCGATGAGGCAGAGCTGTGTGGCGTAATAGCCTTCCTCAGCGATGCGCGGCGGCTGCTTGCCAGTGCAGACGGCCTCAACGAAGGCCTCGGTGAGCAAGGATGTGCCATCGGTCTCGGGTGCCTGACCGAGAATGTACTCGCCGGGGTTGTTGCGCGCCACCTCGGGGTCCCAGCTGCTGCCGGCGAAGGTGTTGGCGCCCCATATCTTGTCTTCCCACTCCATGAGCATCTGCACGAAGGCGGGAGCCGGTGCGGGGCCATAGTCTTCGAAATAGAACTTGCCGCGCTCGGGTTCCACGGTGCCAAGGTTTCCGAGGATCTGCTCCTCAAGGCCGTAGAATTTATTGCTGATGACGGAGGCGTAAGTCATCTGGCGTCCGTCATCGAACTCATAGATACAATGGACATTGTCGTAGACCTCGCGCCCGTCCTTCCAATGGGTGATGGCACCGGTGCCCATGACGCGGACGGGCAGATTGCCAAGCGCCCAAGTGCCTACTTGCAGCTGGTGGCATGCGAGCTCAGTCATCAGACCCTTCGACGATTCGCTGTAGAGGCGCCAGTTGATCAGGCGCTCGAGCTCGGGCGAAGGCACCTCGCGCCGCCAGTCGCCGTTGCGGTTCCAGAAGGCGTGCACGGCGTTGATGTCGCCGAAGACGCCCTGATGCACCATCTCCATGACCTTGATGTAGCGCGGATCGAAAAGTCGCTGCTGGCCAGTGAAAAAGATGCGTCCTGTGTCGATGTGCTTGCGGTAGATGGCCAGCGTCTCCTCCATAGTATAGGCTATGGCTTTCTCGCAATAGACGTGCTTGCCGGCTTCCATTGCGTCCATAGCAATCTGATAGTGAGTATTGAGAGGCGTGGCAATCACTACCCCATCGATATTCTTATCCTCGAGGAGCTTGCGATAATCGGTGTAGGTCTTTGCTGTAGGCTCTACGGCCAGGGCCTCCTCGAGCGAAGGCTGGTAGATGTCGGCGAAGGCAACAATCTCGCATTTTGGATTCTGCGCGAGAAAGCTGAGCAGGAATCGGCCTCGTGAGCCAGGGCCAATCATTCCGAGGCGGCAGCGCTCGCCAGCGCTCTCATCGACCGAAGCAAACGTGCGCAACCATGGGCTAGTGGCAGCCAATGTCGTAGCGCCCAGCGCTCCGAGGTTTTTCAAGAAAAGACGACGATCCATAAGCTTTGATATCTTCTATAGCGTTTTAGTTTGCTAAAATATGCTCTATTTCTGACAGCTCGTCCTGCGTGAATTCGGGACTCTTGAGGGCCTTCATATTTCGGCGGAGCTGCTCTGGCGAGCTGGCTCCAATGAGGACGCTCGTGACCTCCTTATGGCTTAAAATCCAGGCCAGGGCCATCGTTGCCAGTTCTTCGCCTCGGGCTTCGGCCAGGGCGTTGAGGCCCCTGATTCGCTCGAGCACCTGCGGTGTCAAGGCATCGGGACGCAGGAAACGGGGGTCGTGAGCCATACGACTATCCGACGGGACACCATTGAGATAGCGACTGGTCAAAAGGCCTTGTGCCAGCGGTGAGAAACTGATGAAGCCCAGGCCGTTTTGCGCTGCCTGACCTAAAATGCCTTCGCGCTTGGGCGCCTGGTCGAAGAGGTTGAGGCGCCCTTGATAGATGAGGCACGGCACATCGTGCTCGCGCAGATAGCGGTAGCCCACTTCGGCAGCCTCGAAAGGCCAGCGTGAGAGTCCTACGTACAGCGCCTTGCCCTGCCGAACGATGTCGACGAGCGTCTGGAGGGTTTCCTCGAGCGGCGTTTCGGGATCGAAGCGGTGGCAATAGAAGAGGTCGACGTAGTCGAGCCGCAGGCGGCGGAGGCTTTGGTCGAGGCTGGCCATCATGTGCTTGCGCGAAGCCCATGAGCCGTAAGGGCCGTCCCACATATCATAGGCAGCTTTGGTGGCGATGAACAGTTCGTCGCGATAGCCCTTGAAGTCGTCGTGGAGGAACTTGCCCAGGCGCTGCTCGGCTGCCCCGGGTTCGGGGCCGTAGTTGTTGGCCAGATCGAAATGAGTGACACCGGCATCGAAGGCGGCGCGCACGATGGCGCGGCTCTGCTCCTCGGGCGTGACACAACCGAAGTTGTGCCAGAAGCCCAAAGAGATAGCCGGCAGGAGCACTCCGGAGCGCCCGCATCGGCGATAGGTCATCTCGGCGTAGCGCTCAGCTTTAGCTTTATACATTATTATATTAGTTCGTTTTGCTGAAACAGACTTATTCAATCACTGCAGCCCAACCGCCATTCTTCTCCATGTGGACGTTGACGACCGTGTTGCTGCTGACGCTCTGTTCTACCTTGTTATAGTGCATGGCTTGATAACCGGCGCTTACGCCGTCCTTGAAGGCTGTCAGCTTGTGGTTGCCGGGCGCGAGGAAGTCGAGCTTGAGCTGCAAATCGCGGGGTGTAGCATTCGTGATGCCTCCGATGAACCACTTGCTGCCCTTTCGCTTGGCCACTACGACATACTCGCCGGCCTTGGCCTCGAGGGCACGCGTCTCGTCCCAGGTCGTAGGCACGCTGGCGATATAGCGCGTGCAATCCTCGTTCTGATAGTAGCGCGTAGGATTGTCGGCCAGCATCTGAACGCCACTCTCGAGCACTACGTAGAGCGCCATCTGGAAGCAGCGAGTGCCCATGGCTCCGCTGTTAGGACGACCTGCGCGGTAGTGCTCGGGCTGCATATTATTCATGCCGCCGGGGGTGAAGTCGGCAGGCCCGACGGCATTACGGATGAAGGGCAGGAAGACGGTGTTCTCGGGACGACAGCCACCCATCTGCTCGAGACCGAGCACGCCCTCGTAGCTGATGAGGTTAGGATACTCATATTCGAGTCCTGCAGGTGTGAAGGCGCCGTGGAAGTCGACGATAATCTTATACTTGGCGGCCTCCTGGACTACGCGCTTGAAGAAGTTGACCATCCACTGGTCGGCGTGATCCATGAAGTCGATCTTCACGGCCGGGATGCCCCATTCGGCGTAGGTCTTGAACAATGTGTCGAGGTTCTGTTCTGCTGTGAGCCACGGCAGCCAGAGCACAATCTTCACGCCCTTGGCGTTGCAGTACTTGATGAGGTCGGGCAGGCGCAGGTTGTCGTTGCCGTGGAAGGGATCGCGCGTTGACTTGGCCCATCCTTCGTCGAGAAGAATATAGTCTATTCCAAACTTGGCTGCGAAATCAGCGAAATAACAATAGGTCTCATAGTTGCAGCCAGCCTTGAAGTCGACGTCGGGACCGAAGGGCGCAGCGCCGTTCCACCATTCCCATGAGAACTGTCCGGGCTTGATCCAGCTGACATCCTTGAGCGCCGGGCGGCGGGCCAGCTGTGCGGGAATCGTCTGTTCGATGATGCCCTTGCTGTCGGTGACAGCCACCCAACGCCACGGCAGGGCACGGGGCGCCAAGGTCTTGGCGATGTACGATGCCTCCTCGGTGATGGCCTCGCTGCGGTCGCCTCGCGGCTCCCACTTGATGGGCGCCTTGGGGTACATCGGCACGATGGCCTGGCCGTCGGTGTAGAGGAACTGATGGGGATAGTCGTCGACATCGCTCTGCCCCAGCAGCAACTGGGTGTCGTCGTCGGCCGAGAGCAGCAGCGGGAGGGTGGTCATCTTGCGGTCGGAACCGTTCCACTCCGCCAGCGTCTCGTGGCGGTAGGGCTCCTCGAATGAGGTGTTGAAATTGTTTGGAGCCGACTGGCGATGGGCTTTGAAGCCTTCGGCGGGCACGAATCGGAAGGGCTCGTCGATGACTTCGACGTCGCCCTTCTTGTTGAGCACGAAGCGATGAGCCACACCATTGTTCATGACGCGGAGGAGGAAGGTGACACCCTTGCCGGCGGTGACGGTCGCCTCGTTGTAGTCCTCGGCGATGGTCGAAAACTTCAGCGGCACGACGGGCTTGAAGCTGCCCTGCACGTGCTTGGCCTTGCCCACCTTGATCTTACCCACCGGGTAGTTCATATGCTTCAGCGACAGGACGATGTCGTGAATAGCGTATAGGGCACGCCCGTCGCGGCTGACGGTGTAGCCGAGGTGACCCGCAGTGGTGTTCACCTCAACGGCGATGCGC
Organism: Bacteroidaceae bacterium; assembly: GCA_017429945.1. GTDB lineage: Bacteria > Bacteroidota > Bacteroidia > Bacteroidales > Bacteroidaceae > Physcousia. The sequence continues at coordinate 14,601 of JAFRNY010000071.1, read as the reverse complement.
CCGTCGGGCGACTTGATCGTAGTGGCGGCCTGGGCTTGGAAGGCGAATACGGAGAGCGCCAGGGCAACGAGAATACGGAGAGATTTCATGTGAGACAGTGTGTTTATAAGATGGTTAGTGAAATATGTTGGAACGGTTAAGAGCAGGCAGGCTCAGGACTTCTTCTGGATTGAGTTGAGCAGGTCCTTCTTGCCGTCGGCCAGCAGCTTGAGAATCAGCTCGCCGAAGAGCGTGTTCTGCCAGGCGAACCACGAGCGCGTGTAGTTGGTGGCATCATTCTTGTTGAACGACTCATGGATGAAACCTGTGCCGGCGTCGGTGTCGACGAGCATCTGCAGGCATTCGCGGATTTCGTTGTCGTCGGTCGAGGTGAAGGCTCGCATCATGATCGACATTGGCCAGACCATATCATAGCCGATGTGGGGACCTCCGATACCTTCGCCGGCCTTGCCTTTATAGAAATAGGGGTTGCCCTCGCTCCAGACGAAGCGGCGCGTGTTCTGGTAGATGGGATCGTCGGCGGGCACATCACCGAGGTATGACATCGCCAGCAGCGATGGTACGTTGGCGTCGTCCATACAGAGCTGATTGCCAAAGCCGTCGACCTCGAAGGCGTAGATCTTGCCGTACTTGGGATGGTCCTTGATGGCATATTTCTTCAGCGCTGCCTCTACCTCGTCGGCCAGGGCCTTGCACTCGCCTGCCAACTGAGTATTGTGGTTCACGCGCGTGAGGACGTCGGCAGCCTTACGGAGGTTGGAAACGGCCATGAAGTTAGAGGGGATGAGATAGAGCAGCACGGTGCAGTCGTCGCTCGGTCGGAAGGCAGAGCAGATGAGTCCGCAAGGCTTTACGGGGTTGCCGTAGCCGCTGTGGCTCATGGTGTCGTACTGCGCGGTGGTCTTACGCTGGAAGCGGTAGGGGCCGTGGCCGTCCTTGCGCTGCTGTTCGCGGAAAGTCTTGAGGATCTTCGTCACGGCCTCCTTCCAGAGGTCGCCGAAGATGCTGTCGTCGCCCGTCACGAGCCAATATTCATAGGCCAGGCGCAGGGGGTAGCAGAGCGAGTCGATCTCGTACTTACGCTCGTGGAGGTAGGGGTTCATCTGCGTGAGGTCGCTCTCCCATTCGCTGCCGGTGGGGCCTGCGTTGAAGGCGTTGGCGTAGGGGTCAATGCAGATGAGCTTGAGCTGTCGGAGGATTGTGCCGCGCACCATCTTGCGTATGCCTTCGTCCTTCTTGGCAAACTGAACGTAGGGCCACACCTGAGCGCCGGAGTCGCGCAACCACATGGCATGAATATCGCCTGTGTAGACGAAGGTGTCGTCGTCGCCATCGTCGGTGGTGCTGTAGTGCACGGTAGTGTCGAGTGTGTTGGGGAAGCAGTTCTCGAACATCCACGCCAGATACGGCGCGCCCTTGAGCTGCTTCTTCACCTCGGCAATCTTCTTCTCGATAGTATTTGAGCGGAAGAGGCGCGCTTCGGGGTCAGGCCGGCGAGTCACCTTGATGTTGTCGGCCGGCACGGCAATCTTCTGCGCGAAGGAGAGCTGGTGCTGGTCCTTATCGTTGTCGGGGGTGGCAGCTTGGATGTCTGCGAAACATAGAACGGCCATAGAGGCCAAAAGCAATCTGAGGGTTCTCATACACATTATATTATAATAGTTAAAGCAGTTTTTACGGCACAAAATTAATGCTGAACGCACGAACGTACAAATTTTGTGTGTTAAGCAATCTTAACAAACGGCCTGTATGGCAGTGTCTGACACGTGAGCATAATTTTTTGACCTGATTGTGTTGTTGCTACAGCGCATCTGTGGATGCTGGTTGCTCATCTGTGGGCGAGGAAAAAGCGCAGAGCCAGGCTCACGGTCTTGACGGGATCGGGTCCCAGGTCATGGTCGAAGCGCTCGAGCTGGTGGTATTCGCTGCCACGCCATAACTGATGGAAGCGCAGGCCGTAGGTGTAAGGCACCACACGATCGCCAGTACCGTGGATGATGCAGGCCGGTCCCTTGTAGCCTGCCGCCGTCTCGTAGATGGGCAGGCGGAAAGCGGTGGTCACGTAGTCGCGCCCGAGGCGACGGCCCCACACCTCTACATATGCGGGCGGGTCGAGGGGATCGCCCTTGAAGGGAGCCTGACCGCCCACCTGGCCGCGGATGGCATCATCGCGCAGCACGGCAGCCGGGGCAAACAGCACCACCCCACCCCTCAGGGCCTTGCGGCCGAGCTCGCCGGCGAGCATGGCGGTGACGACGCCTCCCTGCGAGTGCCCGGCTATACCGATTCGGCTGAAGCGGCCGTCGGACAACACCCACTCATAGACGCGCCGCGCGTCCTCAATCTCGTTGGGCACGGTCATCTGCTCAAACGAGCCTTCGCTCTCGCCGTGGCCGTTGAAGTCGAAGCGGATGCTTGCGATGCCGTGGGCGGCGAGGCTGTCGGCCAGACTGCACATAAGGAAGTTGTTGCGCTCGCCGCCGAAGCCGTGGCAGAGGATGATGATCGGGCATTTGCCCTTCGTGGATTGGGGCATCTGCAGTTCGGCGGCCAGACGGCCGTGGTGACCTTGGATTGTCAGCCGCTCGGTTGCGGCAGAAGCAATGGCAGTGCTTAAGAGCAACGCCAGAGTAATCAGTAAACTTACTCTTTTCATATTGCTGACTGTTGCTTTAAGATTTCGCTTATTAGTTTTGTTCATTCCGTATGATTTCGGCCACAAATTTAGTAATTTCCGCTTAACGCGCACAATATTAACAAATAAAAATTGCCCTCTTTCCGAATCTTTTCTGAAAAAGGGCATAAAAATCCCCCCTTGCCTTCGGCAGAGCAGTCAGCAAGGGGGGCGAGTCTAATTTATGGAAAGTCTCAGGTTTAGAGCTTGTCGTTGGAGCCGAGCACGTCAACAATCTTGTGGATGTACATCTTCTTCATGTTCTCACGAGCGGGCTTCAGATACTGGCGGGGATCGAAGTGGTCGGGGTGCTCAGCGAGATACTTGCGGATGGCAGCGGTCATGGCCAAACGGCTGTCGGAGTCGATATTGATCTTGCAGACAGCGCTCTTGCTGGCCTCGCGCAGCTGCTCCTCGGGAATACCTACTGCATCGGGCAGCTTGCCGCCGTAGGCGTTGATGGTGTCGACCTCATCCTGGGGCACGGAGCTTGAGCCGTGGAGCACGATGGGGAATCCGGGCAGCTTCTCCTCAATCTGGTGGAGGATGTCAAAAGCGAGGGGAGGAGGCACGAGCTTGCCGGTCTTCGGGTCGCGTGTGCACTGTTCGGGCTTGAACTTGTAAGCGCCGTGGCTGGTGCCGATGGAGATAGCGAGGCTGTCGCAACCGCTGCGGGTCGAGAAGTCGATTACCTCTTCGGGCTTGGTGTAGTGGCTGACCTCAGAGGCTACCTCGTCCTCAACGCCGGCGAGCACGCCGAGCTCTGCCTCTACGGTTACGTCGTGGGCGTGAGCATATTCTACCACCTGCTTGGTGATGCGGATGTTCTCCTCGTAGGGCAGAGCGCTGCCGTCAAACATTACGCTTGAGAAGCCATTGTCGATGCACTCCTTGCAGAGTTCGAAGCTGTCGCCGTGGTCGAGGTGCAGAACAATCTGAGGTTCGGGGCAACCGAGCTCCTTGGCATATTCCACAGCGCCCTGAGCCATATAGCGGAGGATGGTGCCGTTGGCGTAGTTGCGAGCGCCCTTGCTGACCTGCATGATTACGGGTGACTTTGTCTCTACAGCAGCCTGCACGATAGCCTGCATCTGCTCGAGGGTGTTGAAGTTGAAGGCGGGGATGGCATAGCCACCAGCGACAGCCTTCTTGAACATTTCACGGGTGTTTACGAGACCCAGTTCTTTGTAACTTGTCATTTTGATTTACAATTTAATGATTTACAATTTACTATTTGATTTACGATTTGATTTACGATTTAATGATTTACGATTTACGATTTGATTTACTATTTGGCTTATCAATCGCCATATTCTCTTTAAGTCGCGCAAAGGTAAGCAAAAAATCTCAGACGGCATCGTCGGCGGCTCATCTTTCAACGTTTTTTAAACGTTTGGCGCGGCCGAAGGCTGCCATTTGCCACTTGAACGTTGCAATTAGAGTTTCCTGACGAAATAGGCCACGACGGGCAAGTGGTCGGAGAAGCCGTCGAGCCATACGCCTGAGGCGTGAGTGCGCTTGGGGTTGCCTTTGTATTTGCCGCTGTCCTGCAGCAGGTAGTTGCGCTTGAAGATGTCGGCCTTATAGTATGTCAGCGAGGAATAGTCCTTGGCGGTCGTGCCGCGTGTGAGGCTCTGGCTCATGACGATCTGGTCGAAGAGATTCCATTTGCCGTCGTACTTGAGGGTGCCGCTGCCGTTGAGCAGTATCTGCCACCAGGGGTTGAACAGATCCATCGGCGTCTTCACGTCGGCCAGCTTGCGGCGGGCGCCGAGGCCACGGGCCATGGACTCGTCGAAGGGATCGTCGTTCATATCACCCATGATGAGGATTTTCATGCGCGGATTGGCGCGCACGATACTATCTTTTTCGTGGCGCACCTGCTCGCCCGCCCACACGCGGGCCGACTTGCCGGAGAAGCGGCTGGGCCAGTGACAAACGATGACGGTGAGGCTGTCGCCGGCCAGCAAGCCCTGCACCGTGAGGAAGCCTCGGGTGGGGCGCGCATCGCGGTCCTTCAGCACATAGGGCTGCAGCCAAACCTTGGCGGGCGTGAAGAACGTAGGGTTATAGAGCAGGCCGCAATCTACGCCACGGTTGTCGGGACCTTCGATGTGACAGAATTTCATGTTGCGCTTTGCCAGAGGCTCCTGGGCACAGAGGTCGCGCAGGCAGTGCGCATTCTCGACCTCGCTCACGCCGATGACGGCGCAGCCGGTGCGCACGCGATCGGTTCCCATCTCTGCCAGCACGCGGGCCATATTCTTCAGCTTATGCTGATATTTCATATTGGTCCACTTGTTGGTGCCGTCGGGCAGGAACTCATAGTCGTTCTTTCCCTCATCGTGTTGAGTGTCAAAAAGATTCTCAAGATTGTAGAAACCGATGCTGTACATCCCGACGCGGCCGTTTTGGGCCATAGCGCCAATGCTGAGCAGGGCGCAACACACAATTAAAGATAGTCGATTGAACATATTCCTTTTGGTATTTGATAGTATTTTCGATAATCAGCGGCAAAGATAATTGTTTTTGCGGAAGTAGCAGCATAAATCGAGCTTTTTTTTAATCTTTTAAAAATAATGGCGAAATCCTTTCCAAGTTTAAGATTTATTTCTTTTCTTTGTAGCGAAAATACCATATTTTGTTACTTTACCAATGAGAAAAAGACTTCTATCAGCAGCTGCGCTCCTATTTCTCGCCCTCAACGGATGGGCCCAGGAGCCGGTAACGAGCGAGACGGAGAAGGCGTTGAAGGACGAGGCTGCCTCATACATCTTCACCGAATCACAGCTCGACGAGGACGCTGACGTGACGCAGGACGTCATCCAAATCAGCTCCAGCACGAACGTGTACACCAGCAATGTCGGCTACCTCTTCAGTCCCATGCGCTTCAAGTTCAGGGCGCTGGACCAGAAGTACAACGACATCTACATGAACGGCGTACAGGTGAATTCCGCCGAGAACGGGCGCTTCAGTTACTCCACGATCGGTGGAATGAACGACGCCACTCGAGGTATTGACTACGCTTCGCCCTTCGAGTCGAACACCTTCGGCATCGCAGCCCTCGGAGGCTCAAACAACTACAACTTCCGAGCCAGTAACTATGCTGCAGGCCACAAAGTTACGCTGTCTGCGTTAAACCGCAACTACACCGCCCGAGCCATGTACACCTTCGGCACTGGCGTCAAGGAGAGCGGATGGGCCTTCTTCGGCACCGTAGGCTATCGCTGGGCGAACATGAACACGGCGGCCGTAGAGGGTACGTTCTACAACTCGCTCGCCTACTTCCTCTCGCTCGAGAAGCGATGGGGCTACCGCCACAGCCTCAACATCGCCACCTGGGGCAACCCCACCGAGCGCGCACAACAGGGAGCTTCGACCGACGAGGCCTACTGGCTCGCCAACAACTACCTCTACAATCCTTACTGGGGCTATCAGGACGGCAAGAAGCGTAACTCGCGCGTAGTGCACAACTACGAACCGTCGGCCCTCATAACCTGGGACTTCAACATCAACGACGACCTCAAGCTCACGACGTCGTTCTACGGCAAATATGCCATGTACAGCGGCACACGCCTGCAGTACAACAACTCGCTCAACCCCAAGCCCGACTACTGGAAGAACTTCCCCTCGTACAACTACGACGTCTGGGGCGAGTCCGACGGCTCGAACAACGACCTCGCAGCCTGGCAGGAGAGCTACGACTACTGGAGAGCCGCCAAGGCCAACCGCCAGATTCAGTGGGACCGCCTTTACTACGCCAACCAGCAGATGAACGCCGTGGGCGGTGACGCTGCCTACTACATGCTCGCGCGCCACAACGACCACCTCGCATTCAACCTCGGCTCGACGCTCAACTGGGACATCAACCGCGAGAACAAGCTGCAGGCTGGTATTCAGTTGGCATCGAACACAGGTATGCACTATCAGACCATCTCGGACATGATGGGCGCCACCAACCTCCACAATATCAACAACTACGCCGTAGGCACTTACGCCGGCAGCGACCCGCGCGTGCAGTACGACCTCAACAACCCCAACGGCACCGTGGCCAAAGGCGACCGCTTCGGCTACGACTTCAACATCGTAGTGCAGAAGGCCACGGCCTGGGCGCAGTACGTGCGCGAGAAGGGCATCAGCCACAGCTTCATCAGCGCCAAGATCGGCGGCACGCAGATGTGGCGCGACGGTAAGATGCGCAACGGACTCTTTGCCGACAACAGCTACGGCAAGAGCGGAACAGCACGGTTCCTCGACGGAGGTGCCAAGATCGGGACGAACCTCAACCTCGGCAAGGGCCACGTCGTAGGCATGGGCGTGAGCTATATGACCTATGCCCCCACGGCCTACAGCAACTACGGCGGCTCGGCCTTCCAGGCTGCTGAAATGAACAACAACTTCATCGACGGACTCAAAGTGGAGCACATGGTGAGCGCCGAGCTCGGATATGCCTTCGTCACCAGCTTCATGCGCGCTAACCTCACGGCCTACTTCAACCACGGAACACGCATGAACGAGTGGCAGAACTACTACTACGACGACGTCAACTCGTTCACTTACGTCAGCATGACGGGCGTCGAGAAGAACTACTACGGCGTAGAACTGGGCGTGCGCTTCAACATCACATCGGGCCTCACGCTCGACCTCATCGGTTCTATGGCCGACGCCAAGTACACCAAGAACACCGACGTCAGCTACCTACTCTCCACTCAAGGCACCGTCACTCACGACGTACTATATAATAAAGGTATGCGCGAGGCCAGCACGCCCCTCACCGTCGGGAGCATCGGCCTGAACTACAACGTCAGCGGATGGTACTTCAACCTCAAGGGCAACTACTACGACCGCATTTACCTCTCCTACTCCCCGTCGCTGCGCTACGAGAGCACGCTCATACGCTCCGGAGCGGTCGACGTCGACGGCACGCTCATCGTGCCCGAGCAGACCAAGGGCCACGGCGGCTTTATGCTCGACGGTTCTATCGGCCACCAGTTCCGCATTAACCACCACCCCCTCAGCGTGAATCTCATGCTCACAAACATCCTCAACAACCGCAAGCTCGTGAGCGGAGGATTCGAGCAGAGCCGATCAAACTACACCACAGACCAGACCACCGGCGAGAAGACCTCAATCCGCACCTACAACTTCCAGAAGAACCCGATGAAGTACTACGTGCAGGGCTTCAACTTCATGCTCAACCTCAATTACAGGTTCTGATTTCTTTCTCACAACGAATTACACGAATTATACGAATATAAGACTTATCGTTATGAAACCACAGACAATATACAAAGGTTTGGCACTATTGGCTCTATCCTTTACCTTCGTCTCCTGCTTCGACAGCGACTGGGACACGCCCGATATGACAAACCCGCCCTACGGCAACAACGAGATTGTCGAAGACCAGGCCAAGCAAGTGACCATCGCCGACCTCAAGGCCAAATACTCCAAGGCCATCGCCAACAGCAGCTTCGAGCGCATCACCGAAGAACTGCAGCTGCGCGCCACCGTCATCGGCAACGACATAGGCGGAAATATCTACAAGCAGATCATCGTGCAGGACGCCACAGGAGCACTCGTCGTGGGCATCAACGGCACCGGACTGTTCCCCTTCCTCAGCGTAGGCCAGCAGCTCCTCATCGACCTCAAGGACCTCTGCATTGGAGGCTATGGCGAACAGCCCCAGCTCGGCGACGAATACAACAACAGTATCGGACGTATGTCAACCGAGAAATGGGAACAGCACGTGAAAGTGCTGCCCACGCACGACATGAGTCAAATCGACACGCTCGACTTCTTCAAGGTCGCACAGGCCGACATTGACCGCTACTGCGGATATCTCGTGAAGCTCGAGAACGTCAGCATCGGCGACGCTGGCTATCCCATAGCACCTGAGTACAAAGCAGGCACACCGCTCATCTACAACGGCTCAAGCAACGGCTACGTCCACCACTCCATCAACGGACAGTCGATGAGCAAGCTGCTCCTCCGCACCAGCACCTACGCCGACTTCGCATCTTGGGTTATACCCTCGACGCCCGTCACGCTCTACGGAATCGCCACGCGCTACCGCGACACCTGGCAGATTCTCATCCGTGCCGAAGAGGACATAAAGGGTAATTGAAAATTGAAAATTGAAAATTGGAAATTCATAATTCATAATTGATTTTGATAAAACTACATATATTATGAAAAAGTATTGGAAACTGCTGCTATGCGCAGCACTCACAGTAGGAGCGTTCACAGCATGCGAGGACGTGCCTGAGCCCTACAACATCCCAACAGAGCAAGGCGGCGATACGCCTGAAATACCCACAGGCATCGAGGTGACCTGCGCCGAAGCCGTAGAGCTGACAGCGGCGCTCGCCGACGGCGCTACGTCGGCCGACACCTACACCATCACCGGCTATATCACCGAGGTCGTAGGCGAAGTCAGCAAGAACCAACAGACGTTCTGGATGGCCGACGCGCAGAACGGCGGTCGCGTATTCGAGGCCTACTGGGCAAACCTCCCCGAAGGCGTCAGCGAATTCAAGGCTGGCAGCAAGGTAAGAATCACCGGCAAGCTCACCAAATATGTCAACAACAACACCGGCAAGATGACGGCCGAAATCAAGAATGCCAACGTCGAGATTCTTGAAGAAGGCGGAGGCGTGACGCCCGTTGAAGGCATTCCCGTCACCTGCGCCGAAGCCAAAGAGCTCACAGCAGCACTTGCCGACGGAGGCACATCGGCCGAAACCTACACCGTCACCGGTTATATCACCGAAGTCGTGGGCAACGTAAGCCGCAACCAGCAGACCTTCTGGATGGCCGACACCAAGAACGGCGGCCGCGTCTTCGAAGCCTACTGGGCAAACCTCCCCGAAGGCGTAAGCGAATTCAAGGTCGGCAGCAAGGTGAAGATCACCGGTCAGCTCATGAAGTATGTCAAGGATGACCAGATGACGCCCGAGATCAAGAACGCCACCGTGGAAATCCTCGAGGAAGGCGATGGCGGCGGCGAGACGCCCGCTGAAGGCATTCCCGTCACCTGCGCACAAGCCGTTGACCTCACCAAAGCACTCGCCGACGGCGGCACATCGGCCGAGACCTACACCGTCACCGGTTATATCACCGAAGTCGTAGGCAACGTAAGCCGCGACCAGCAGACCTTCTGGATGGCCGACACCAAGGACGGCGGCCGCGTCTTCGAGGCCTACTGGGCAAACCTCCCCGCTGGCGTCAGCGAGTTCAAGAAAGGCATGAAAGTGAAAATCACCGGTCAGCTCATGAAATACGTGAAGAACGATGAGATGACGCCCGAGATCAAGAACGCCAACGTAGTAATCCTTGAGGAAGGCGATGGCGGCGGCGAGACGCCCGCAGAAGGCATCGCAGTCACCTGCGCTCAGGCCGTTGACCTCACTAAAGCCCTCGCCGACGGCGCCACCTCCACCGACACCTACACCGTCACCGGCTATATCACCGAAGTCATCGGCAACGTAAGCCGCAACCAGCAATCATTCTGGATGGCCGACACTAAGGACGGCGGCAAGGTCTTCGAGGCCTACTGGGCGAACCTCCCCGCTGGCGTAAGCGAATTCGCCGTAGGCATGAAAGTGAAGATCACTGGTCAGCTAATGAAATACGTCAAGAACGACGAAGTGACGCCCGAGATCAAGAACGCCGACGTCGTAATCCTTGAAGGCGGCGAAGGCGGCGAGACGCCCAGCGGCGCCAAGACCCTCGCAGATTTCGCCAACGGCGACTTCGAGAGCTGGTCGGGCGGTCAGCCCACAGGCTGGAAATCAGCCTCCACAGCCAGCAGCGCCACACTCGAACAGAGCACCGACGCCCACGGCGGCAGCTACTCCGTGAAGGTCGGCGGCGCTTCATCAAACAAGCGTATCGCTTACGAAGAAATGACTCTTGAGGCTGGCACCTATGCCGTTTCATTCTATGCTAAAGCAGCAACGGACGAAGGCGGCAGTGTCAACCCTGGTTATGTTCCCATCAAGGACGACGGCAGCGTAGGCAGCTATGTCTATGGCGGTTATGTCAACGACCTCAACAGCAATTGGGTCAAGGTCGACTATGAATTCACCCTCTCATCGAAGACCACCGTCTGCCTCGTCATCATGAACTCAAAGAATCCCGGTAAGGACGTCCTCATCGACGACTATTCCATCGTAAAGAAATAAGCCCCTCCCCTCATCATTCCAAGCGCGCCCCCTCCTTACCCAAGGGGGCGCGCCCAATTCTCTCCCCATGAATAGACAAGCACTACACTCGTTATTCCTCATCACTGCTCTTCTGCCTGTCGTCTTCTGCGGCTGTACCTCCAATGACGACGACCACCGCAACCCCGCCACCGTCAACACCAACGCCAACCCGCATGGCCAGCACCCCGAAGCCGGCCGGCTCGAGATACCACACCTCAAGGGCGGATATCAAAATATGTTCTTAGTTAAAAGAGTTGTTGGTTATGGCATTAACTTCTGCATCGAATGGGACATCGTCAAAAAAGCCCAACGCTGGACTGCGTTCCGATGGGATAAAAGCTATCATGATGATAACATTGGGCGTACAGAAGCCTGGAGTGAAGATTTCGACATTCCAGAATTCTACAGAACCAACCGTGAGGACTTTTATAGCGGCTCAGGCTACACTCGAGGTCACATGATAGCGTCAGAAGATAGACAGCAAAGGCCAATTGCGTTGAATGAGCAGACTTTTCTCTATTCTAACATGCAGCCGCAGCTCTACGACTTTAACGGAGGAATCTGGGCCAAACTCGAGGCCAAAGTGCGCTCGTGGAACAACGACGCCTTCCGCGACACGCTCTACGTATGCAAAGGCGGCACTATCGACAACTCCAGCCAAATCCTTGAGATAGTCCGCAAGAACACTGCCTACCAGCTCCTCGTGCCAAAATACTTCTTCATGGCCGTCCTCTGCAAGGACCCCCGCAGCACCACCAACGGAGGCTACAAAGCCATCGGCTTCTTCCTCGAGCACCGCAGAGACTACGCCGACGAGAAAAACGTGGCCCCATATATAGTCAGCATCGACGAGCTCGAGCGCCTCACAGGCATCGACTTCTTCTGCAACCTCCCCGACCTCTACGAAGAAGCGGCCGAGAGCGCCGTAGTCCGCACAGCCTGGGGTTTCCGCTGAACCAGCAAACCTGGATTCATCTATTCTCATGAAACAGTCACTCATCTGCCCCACAGCCACCGCCGCAGCAGCACTCCTCGTGTTCTCGGCCTGCATAAATCCCCGGGTCATAGTCGAGATAGACAAGCAGCTGCCACCGACCGCTGCCGACAAAGTTGTGGCTTTCAGCCACCTCGACTCACTGCCCGAAGCGTGCGACACCGTAGGCCGCCTGCGCGTCAAAGACTCCGGCCTTACGCTGCCCTCGCGCGGCACGCTGCCTTACGTCATCTCCTACGCTAAGAAGAAAGCAGCAGAGAACGGCGCCAATGCCATCTGTATCGACGAGAACCGGCCGCCGGCACGGGGAACATCCACCTGCCGCATCAGCGCCACTATGCTCTCGCTGCCCGACGCACAGACATCGCCCTTCACAGCCTTCCTACAGCAACAGGCCGGCATAAACAGCGACGCCGCCATGGTCAGCCGCGTGATCGACGACCTCAGCCACGACTACCGTCCGCGCAACACCGTCAAGCTAAGCGCAGGACCCGCGTGGATCTATTCCGACATCTACACCGCTTCAGGCAAGCGAAAGGGCTGTTTTGCCATGGACCTGATGGCCGAATACGAGCACACGTGGAAATCAGGATTGGGCGTCGGAGCCACCTTCGCCAGGACCTGGGGCTTTGTAGACGACGACAAAGTCAACCTCACCTACGCAGGCCCTTCCATCGTTTATGCCTACCGCGAGGCACACCGCTGGGGCGCCGAGGTGGCGCTGGGGGCCGGCTATGCCCACTACAGCTACGGCCTGCTCTCGGGCAACGGCGTGGGATTCTTGTGGAAAGCCGGCGCGGAATATCTCATCACCCGCCATATAGGCCTGGGAGCCGAGCTCAACGTGCTGGGGACCACCTTCAGCGAGCCCGACGGGCTCGAACTGCCCAAAGGCAAGTCCTACGGCTTCTCGCGCGTCAACCTCCTCATCGGCCTGCGCGCATATTTCTGAACAAGCGCCCTCTGTCCCCGCGCCCAGCAGCGCCTCCCCCCATTCCCGATTACCGCTCCCCGTTGCCCTCGTTACCGCCCCCCGTTGCCCGATTACCGTTCCCGAGGGTTCTCCCGAGGGTCCCGATTACCGCCCCCCGTTGCCCTCGTTACCGCCCCCCATCAGAGACTTAATCGTCCTGTCGATCTCATCGTCCGATGCTCCTCGAGCCTCGAGGACCGCGCGCAAGCCATGCTCCTTAATCTCAAGCTCCTCATCATAATCGCATTCATAGTAATTGTCGGGGATTTCATCGGTCCAACGCTTCTCGCTAAGAAAAGTCTGCGGGAAAGGAGCTTTCAGGTCATTTCCTTCGTACCACCCGCAGAACGCCGTGGCCGTTAAGATTGCCATAATCTTTTCTCGCAACGTCAACTTACGCCATTCCTCACGCGCTTTCTGCTTATTGGCCTTCACACTGTAAAGCCTGGAAAAATCGCTAAACCCAGCATCCAGGCGCGCGATTTCCTCCTCCGTCTGTTCGCCGCCGAGGCCGGCATTATGTCGCGCCACCACAGCCTGAGCCTTCGCCCGCTCATAGCTGGCCTCGCTCGCCTGCAGCCGCGCCTTTGAGGCCGCACGCTGGTTCTCCACCGCCTCGCGATGCGCATCCAGGTCCTGCTTGATGTCAAGCCCCTTCTGCACAAAACTCAGCAGGCGGTGCAACCAACTCCACCTGTCCTGCGCCTCACGAAGCAGCACCGTACCCACCGTATCGCCCTCATCATCAATCATTTCCACTTCTTGACACCAGTAGCTCACAAAATTATACTGCACCTGCGATATCTGCAAATCATCCTCTATGCCCTTGACCTTCAACGCCAACTCGAGCTTTTTCAACAGCGTCTGCCCTTTGGCATCATTTTGCACCAACTGCCTGAAAAACTCGTCCGCGAACGCCTTACGGCGCTCTTCGATAGGCGTACGGTTAAGCTTCAGAACGCGTTTAGCGTTCATTTCCAATTTATTATCGATAGAATGACATAGTTTTTTGTCCTTCTCTTCGACAAATTCCTTTTTTTTCTTGTTTTTGTTAACAACCTTCTCTTTCTTTTCTTTATTTTCTTTCTCTTCTTTTAAAGGGGTGCAGGGGGAACTTTTCTTCTCTTTCGTTTCTTTCGTTTCTTTCTCTTCCCTAAACTCCACCTCTGCGCGTTCTCTTTGCTCATCCTTTGCAAAAACTGCGCCGCCGACCGGCTCCATGACAACGTAATCTGCATAGTTGCAGATAGTTAGCCACGTCCGTCCCTTGCGCGTTTCCTTTGCAATAAAGCCCCTCTCGGCCAAGTCAGAGAGCAGGCGCGAGAACGCCGTACGCTCCATTCCGCGCATCCTGCAATACTCGCTGGCATTAAACAGCAGCTGACCCTCATTATTGGCTTCCTGGAGCATAGTCATGACAAGCTGCAGCCGCTCCGCCTTATAGTTAAGCCAGGAGTTACCCATTAATTTATCTATGTCAAAACACTTTCTTCGCATAAATGGTAAGTTGTTTTTTTATATTTGTTCTAGCTTCAAAGCAAGGCTGCTAGACCTGCTCATTTACGCTGCAAATTTACAAAAATAATCTGAACCCACAATGCTTTTCAAGACAAAATTCGACCAATAGCTCATTTTGCAGGGTGCGACCACGTTCAAATACCGATTCTCACAAGGGTTTTGAGAGTTTCAAACGTTTCAGGGTATAAATCGACGGTCGAAATTGCTCAATAGCTCATTTTGCAGGTTGGAACATGCG